>NZ_JAMYUS010000009.1:0-285668 GCF_040323255.1 Mesorhizobium sp. M0052
CCGACTTGGGCCCCGCTTATTTGTGGGGGGGGGCCCGCTGGGCCCGCCCCCCCGGGGGGGGGCCCGCGCGCGGGGGTTTGCCCGTGCCCCAAAACCCCCGGGGCGCGGTTTGGCCCCGCGCCCCCCCTCGCCGAATTCCGCCTTCCCGTCGCGGCCCGTCAGTTGCTGGTGATGCTGACGGCGTCGCCCTCGACCAGCAGCGGCGGCGCATAACCCAACGGTTTGTCGCCGGTCACGGCGCCGCCGGTAACCCGGGCTTGTATGTCGGACCCGAAATAGGCGTACGGGAATGGCGGCGGTGTCTTGCTGACCGTATCCAGCCGCGCGCGAAGCTCGGCGGGTAAAGTGAAATCCAACGCCGCCAGATTGTCCTGCAACTGTGCCAGCTTGGTGGCGCCAAGAATCACGGTGGCGATGCCCGGTTGCGTTGCCACCCAGTTGAGCGCGACCTGCGCCATGCTGTGTCCGAGTTCGGCGGCCACTTTTTCGAGTTCCGCCACGATCGCCCAGTTGCGCTCGGTGAACTTCTGGAACCCCGGATGAGTGGTGTTGCGAAAGCCGTCGAGCCGGCCGACATGGCCGTCCTGCGTCGGCCGGTACTTGCCGCTGAGCAGCCCGCTGGCCAGCGGGCTCCACACCATGATTCCTGCGCCATGGCGGGTGCCGAAGGGCACGAACTCATTTTCGATCGAACGCTCCGCCAGCGAATATTCAAGCTGCAGGGCCGACACCGGCTCGTAGCCGCGCCACTCGGCGATCGTCTGCGCGCGGGCAGCATACCAGGCCGGCACATCGGACAGGCCGACATGGCGAATTTTGCCCGCACGCACGAGATCATCCGTCGTGCGCATGACCTCCTCGGCCGGCGTCAGCCCGTCCCAGACATGGAGGAGGTAGAGGTCGATATAGTCAGTGCCCAACCGCTTCAGCGAGGCGTCCACGGCGCGCAAGATGTTCTTGCGGCCATTGCCGCCGGCGTTCGGATTGCCGGGCTCCGCGTTGAAGGTGAATTTCGTGGCGATCACCGCTTTGTCGCGCAAGCCCCGCTCGGCGATGAATTCGCCGAGCCAGGTTTCGGCTGTGCCGCCGGTGTAGAGGTCGGCGGTGTCGAAGAAATTGCCGCCGGCCTCGACATAGGCGTCGACCATGGCGCGCGCGGTTTCCCTGTCCGCGCCCCAGCCCCATTCGGTGCCAAAGGTCATGGTGCCCAGTGCCAGCCGGCTGACGCGCAGGCCGCTGTTGCCCAGTGTGTAATAGCTCATGGTCATGGTGTTTTTCCTATCCTGATTTCTTGACGCCGGCTCACTGGCCAGGCGTCATCTTGACCCAGGGATTGCCGCGCTCATGCGTGGCGCGGAAAACGAAGCCGTCGACTTTCCAGCCGGTCCCGGAGCGAACCAGATGGTGCTCGTAGGTGCCCCAGACTTCCCACAGCGGGTCGCCATTGCCTTCCATCCGGTTCCAGGCATAGCCGTTCGAAGAGACGGTCGCCGCGTCCGCCTCAAAGATCACCTGGTGATTGGTGCGCAGATGCAGGCTGGTCTTGCTGCCCCTGAGGTTGCCGGCCCAGGTACCGATCAGATTGTCGGAGGGGATGGTGGCGGCAGGCTGTCCTGACAGGCTGCTGAAGTCGACGGTGACACGGTCGGCGAAATAGGAGCGGGCAAGCTTCCAGTCCTGCGCATCGACGGCACGGTCGATGGCATCGGCGATGCGGATGACGGCGCGTTCGTCGGCGAGCGCGCGCCAACCGGACGGCTCGGCGCCGCCGGCATCGACCGGCGCTAGGGCAAGGCCTGCGGCGAAGGTAGCGTGTTTCAAGGCATCCATCTCTCTTCTCCTTTGTGCATCGGTGATGGCAATATGGGTCAGCCTGTCGGCATCGAGAAGATTGAAGTGTTCGCAAGGACTATGCGATATCATGCATGAATGGACCGGGATCTGCTCAGTCATTTGCCTGTCATCGTCGCCGTTGCCCGACGCGGCGGCTTTGCGCTAGCTGCGGCCGAACTGGGCATGTCCCCATCCGCCGTCAGCCATGCGGTGCGCCTCGTGGAGGAGCGGATCGGCCAGCCGCTGTTTGCGCGCACCACGCGCAGCGTCTCGCTGACGGAAGCCGGCAAGGCGCTGGTGGAGACGGCAGCCCCTGCTCTCCAGGATATCGCCGACCGGATGGACCGTATCCGCGCCATCAAGGGCCGGCCCTCCGGCTTGCTCAGGTTGAACGTTCCCAACATCGCCGTTCCACTTGCCGTCACTCCCGTGGTCGCCGCGATGGCTGAACGCTATCCTGATGTGACCATCGAATTGCTCACCGATCAGGGGCTGGTGGACATTGTCGGCGAGGGTTTCGATGCCGGCATCCGGCTGGGCGAGATGATCGCACAGGACATGGTCACGGTCCGGCTGACGCCGCCATTCAACGCCGTGATCGTCGCCTCCCCCGCCTATGTCGGCCGGCATGGCCGTCCGCGCGGTGTGGCGGATCTTTCGGACCACAATTGCATCGACTACCGGCTTGTGCGCTCCGGCGCACTCTATCGCTGGGACCTGACCGAGGACGGCCAGGATGTCGTGGCCGAGACGAAGGGTACGGTCATCGTCACCGATTCGCTGGCCGCGATCGACCTTGCGCTTGCCGGCGTCGGGCTGACCTATGTGTTCGAGCCGCTGGTGCGCGCGGAATTGGCAGCCGGCCGCCTCGTTCAGATCCTGCCGCAAACGGCGATCGAGGAGCCCGGCCTCTTCCTCTACTTCCCGCGCCGGGCGTCGATGGCGCCAAAGCTCAGGGCCTTCATCGACACCGCACAAGAAATCGGCCGAGCATCCTTGCGGACACCCGGCCGAGTTGCCTGAGCTGAGAAGCCCCTTTTCAGGGGCTATTTTAAAACTACTTCTTCACCGCCGCCGCGACTTCCGCCGCGAAATCGGTCTCTTCCTTTTCGATGCCTTCGCCCAGCGCAAAGCGCAGATAGGCGGAGATCTTGGCCGGAGCGCCGATATCCTTCTCGGCATCCTTCAGCGCCTGCTCGACAGTGATGTCGGGATTGAGCACGAAGGCCTGCTTGAGGAGCACGACTTCCTCGTAGAACTTGCGCAGGCGGCCTTCGACCATCTTTTCGATGATCGCTTCCGGCTTGCCGGACTGGCGCGCCTGGTCGGCGAAGATCGCCTTCTCGCGCTCGACCGCTGCCGGATCGATCTGCTCGGCGGTCAACGCCAGCGGGTTGGTGGCGGCGACATGCATGGCGACCTTTCGGCCAAAGGCGTTCGCGGCATGCTCATTGCCCGTCGTCTCGATCGCGACCAGAACGCCGAGCTTGCCAAGACCATCGGCAACCGCATTGTGGACGTAGGTTGCGACAGCACCGTGCGGGACGGTGAGCTTGGCCGAACGGCGGAAGCTCATGTTCTCGCCAATGGTGCCAACGGCGTCCTTGATGGTGTCAGTGACCGACTTGTCCGAACCCGGATACTTTGCGGCAGAGACAGCCTCCGTCGTGCCATAAGCAAGCGCGACCTTGGCGACATTGCGAACGATCTCCTGGAACTGCTCGTTGCGGGCCACGAAATCGGTCTCGGAGTTAACCTCGACGATGGCGGCCTCGCGGACGCCGGAGTCGACGCCGATCAGGCCTTCGGCGGCAGTACGGCCAGCCTTCTTGTCGGCCTTGGAAATGCCCTTCTTGCGCAGCCAGTCGACGGCCTCTTCGATGTTGCCGTTGGTCTCGGTCAACGCCGCCTTGCAGTCCATCATGCCCGCGCCGGTCAAGTCGCGGAGTTCTTTGACCTGTGCAGCCGAAATGCTCATTGTCGCCTCTTTGTTTTAAATGCACCGACGCACCACCGGTACTCGGTGATGCGTCCGTCTAGCGTGCCAAATATGAGAATGATGAAGGCCGCAACCGGCCTTCGACTGTCAAGCTTCCGGAGCGTCCGCAGCCGGGGCCGGAGCCGGATCAAGCGCCGGTTCGACCGGAGCTTCGACCGAGGCGCCGATGTCGACGCCGAGCGCGCCCTGCTGGCGGGCGATGCCGTCGATGGCAGCCTTGGCGATCAGGTCGCAATAGAGCTGGATGGCGCGCGCCGCGTCGTCATTACCGGGGATCGGGAAGTCGATCTTGTCCGGATCGCAGTTCGAATCGATGATGGCAACGACCGGAATGCCGAGGCGCTTGGCCTCGAGAATGGCGATCGCTTCCTTGTTGGTGTCGATGACGAACATCAGGTCGGGCGTCGAGCCCATGTCCTTGATACCGCCGAGCGCCTTGTCGAGCTTCTCGCGCTCGCGGTCGAGGTTCAGGCGTTCCTTCTTGGTCAGGCCCTGGGCCTCGCCGGCCAGCATCTCGTCGAGCTTGCGCAGGCGCTGGATCGAATTCGAGATCGTCTTCCAGTTGGTCAGCATGCCGCCGAGCCAACGCGAATTGACATAATACTGGGCCGAACGCTGCGCCGCGTCGGCGACGATATCCGAAGCCTGGCGCTTGGTACCGACGAACAGCACGCGACCGCCCTTGGCAACGGTGTCGGAAACCTGCTTCAGAGCTTGGTGCAGCAAAGGCACCGTCTGCGACAGATCGATGATGTGGATGTTGTTGCGGGCGCCGTAGATGTAAGGCGCCATCTTCGGGTTCCAGCGGTGGGTCTGGTGGCCGAAGTGAATGCCAGCTTCCAAAAGCTGGCGCATGCTGAAATCAGGCAGTGCCATTCTTAGTTCCTTTTCCGGTTAGCCTCCACGGACACAGGCATTTTTGGACTTTGTCCTCGAACGCCACCGGAGGTTTCAGCCGGATTTCTCCCGGGCAGACACCAAAGTCCGTGTGTGGAATGAGCGCGCATATAGAGGGGAAGCGCTGCAAACGCAAGCGGTGAGGTGCTTCATCGCTCAGCGTGCGGCAATCAGCGCTCCGGTGCCGATCATGGCGCTGCCGGCGAACCGGTTAATCAGCCGCATGCGTTCGGGCGTCCTGAACCAGCCGGATGCCCTGCCCGCCAGCGCGGCGTAGATGCCCATGGTGAGAATATTGGCGCCGACGACGACTGCCACCACCAGCAGGCCGTCGGCAAACGTCATGGTGTCGAGGTTGAGGATCAGCGGCATGATCGAGGCGTGGAACAGGATCGCCTTCGGGTTGCCGAGCGCCACGGAGGCGCCAAGCAGGAACGACCGCGACAATCCGGTTTGGGGGATTCCTTGCGCGGCCGATTGCGCGGCCGCGGCCCGCCACATCTTGATGCCGAGGAAAATCAGGTAGGCCGCAC
The DNA here is from genome assembly GCF_040323255.1 of Mesorhizobium sp. M0052. Classification (NCBI taxonomy): domain Bacteria; kingdom Pseudomonadati; phylum Pseudomonadota; class Alphaproteobacteria; order Hyphomicrobiales; family Phyllobacteriaceae; genus Mesorhizobium; species Mesorhizobium sp. M0052. The sequence continues at coordinate 5,263 of NZ_JAMYUS010000009.1, forward strand.
CGGCGTATTTCAACAGGAGAAACACCCATTCGAAGGTCTGGGCCAGCGCCACCAGCCCGAGCAGTGCCAGGGTGACCAGCACGGCATCGCCGGCGGCAATGCCCATTCCGGCGACGAACGCACGCAGGAAGCCGCGTGCCACGCCGTTGGTGATCACCGTGAACATCGCCGGTCCCGGCGTGGCGGCGGCAAGTGTGATGGCAATGCAATAAGCCAGGAATGCCGTTAGCGTCACGATCGGCCCTTTCCGTTGGGTACCCGTACGCGCCTGAAGATCGCAACGATCTCCTCGCGGCTGCATTCGATGGCGCCGAGCCGCACCGCCCGGTCGCGCTCGAAGCCTGTTATGTCATAGTGCGGCGCCGATGTCCTGGGCGGCCCTTGGTAGGACGAACGCTTGACGCCAAGCTCGGCGGCGAAACGATGCAGTTCGTCCGTATCGTCGGCCATCAGGTGGCACCAGCGATGGCCGGCCCATTTCCAGATCGCCGCATCGACATAGACCGCCATCGGGAACTGCCATCAAGCCTGCCGTGGCCAGCGCCGCATTGTTGCTATTTCGAGACCGGGCAAGGCTTGGTCTGATCGAACAGCGACAGGTTGACCAGCTTTCCGGTCATCGAGAACTCGCCATAGTCCATTGTGAGGTCGCGGGTGATGCCGTTCTCGTGCAGCTTGAAGCTGATGCGGTATTCCGGCACCTCTTCGCCCGATTTGTCGGTCTCGTCGAAATAGGCGATGTCGACCGGCCAGTATTTGTCGCCTGCAAGCTTGGCCAGCGCCGGCGCTTCGGGGTCGGCCTTGTCGCCCTCGGCCTTCTTGCCGACGATGACGGTGGTGGTCATCACCTTGTTGGCATCCTCCGAACCGTCGAACAGGCTGGTTTCGTAGAAATTCTCGCCCTTCTCGGCCTTGCCGATCAGTTCGACCAGATGCTGGGTCGGGAACTGAGTGGCGGCGAGTTCCAGGCTGTTCTTCTCGGGCTTGTCGATGTCGACCTTGAGGCCCTTGGTCTCTTTCGTGGCGGTGCCCTTGACCTCCTTGTCGAGGTTCTGGTCGACGAAGGATTTGGTCACGAACGAGAAGGTCTTGCCTTCGGCGTCCTCGAACGTGGTCGTCTGCTGGTCGGTCAGCCTGGTGTTGTCGCCGGTGGCGATCTGGGTGACGAAACGGAATTTTACCGTATAGCCCTCGCAGGGCGAGCCGTTGAACTCATAGACCATGCGGCCGGAAATGCCGGTGATGCCCGAGCGGTCCGACGCCTTGTCGAGGGTAAGATCGTAGACGGCGCGATGCGCCTGCAGCGCCGGCACGGCAAAGGCTGGAGCCATCGAGAACAGCACCGGAACGAGAACGGCGTGGAAGGCAAGGCGCGTTGCGCGCATAAGGGGCTCCGATCGTCGCAGCTGATGGCAGGCCGCAGGTAAAGATGGTCCAGCTTAAAAAAAGTCGTGGCGGAAGCGAGGCAAAAATAGCAATTTCGGCCCGGCCAGCGCGGCGTCTCCAAGCAATAGGGAAATACGATGAGTGAAACAATCGAAAAGCGGCTAAGCGATCTCGGCGTGACGATACCTGCCGCCGCAGCGCCCGCCGCGAACTATGTGCCCTATTGCAGGTCCGGCAATCTTTTGTTCACCGCCGGGCAGTTGCCGCTCAAGGACGGCAAGCTGCAGGTAAGCGGCCTGCTCGGCCGCGACGTCGACACGGCAACCGGCAAGGAAGGCGCAAAGTACTGTGCAATCAACATCTTGGCGCAGGCAAAAGCAGCACTTGGCGATCTCGAAAAAATCCAGCGGCTAGTCAAGATCACCGTCTTTGTTGCATCAGTGCCGGATTTCGTCGAGCAGCATCTGGTCGCCAATGGCGCCTCCGATTTCCTGGTCGCGGCCCTTGGCGAGCGCGGCAAGCATGCCCGCTCCGCCGTAGGCACCGCCTGTCTGCCGCTTAATGCCGCAGTGGAAATCGAAGCCGTCTTCGAGGTCGCATGAGCAGGACCAAGACAATGACCGACCTTTCCTGGCTGACCGCCCGCCCGGTGGCGCATCGCGGCTTTCACGACATGAACAAGACGCGCTGGGAAAACACGCTGTCGGCCTTCGCTGCTGCCGCCGAGCGCGGCTATGCGATCGAATGCGACGTGCATTTGTCGTCCGACCGCGTCCCCATCATCATTCATGACGGCGATCTCAGGCGGTTGACCGGCCAGGACGGCTTCGTCTGGCAGCGCACGGCAGCGGAACTGGCGGCGCTCAGGATCGGCGGCACCAAGGACCATGTGCCGACACTGCAAGAAGCGCTCGACCTGGTCGACGGCCGTGTGCCGATGGTTGTCGAACTGAAGGGTGTGCCCGGTTACGACGAGGGCTTGGTGGCAAGCGTCGGCAAGATGCTGGAGCGCTACAAGGGCAAGGCGGCGATCATGTCGTTCGACCACTGGCTGGTCCGCGACTTCCCCAAGGATGCGCCTGCCATTCCGGGTGGGCTGACCGCCTACGGCAGGGACAATCAGTTGATCGAGGCGCATTTTGCCATGCTGGCACATGACCTCGCCTTCACCTCCTATGCCGCGGGCGATCTGCCGAACCCGTTCGTCAGCTTCGTGCGCGAAAGGCTTAAAATGCCTGTCATCACCTGGACGGTGCATGACCAGCCGGCGGTGGATCTCACCTTCAAATACGCCGACCAGATGACGTTCGAAGGGTTCGAACCCGATCTGGTCAATGTCGCCTGATGGAAGTGCCTGAAACGTGACTTGTAGCGGCCCCGACAGAGCTTAAATAAGCCCCATGGATCAGGGTGATGAAGGTGACGGGCAAACGGCGAATGCGGAGTTTTCCATCCGCGTTGCCGCCGGCATCAATGCCTTCACCTGCGACGAGTGGAACGGCTTTACCGGCACAACCCGCAGCGACACAGAAAATGGCTATAACCCTCTCGTTTCATATGCTTTTCTGAGCGCGCTTGAAGATTCCGGCTGCGCCGTGCGGCGTACCGGCTGGCAAGGTCATCATCTCAGACTGGAAAATGCCCAAGGCAGATTGCTGGGCGCCGTGCCCTGCTATCTCAAATCGCACAGCCAGGGCGAATATGTCTTCGACCACGGCTGGTCCGATGCGTTCGAACGCGCCGGCGGCAACTACTATCCGAAACTGCAATGCGCCGTGCCGTTCTCTCCGGTCACCGGCCCTCGCCTGCTGGTCAGCAAAGGCGAGGACAGCGCCATTGTGAAGGCCGGTCTCGCAGCGGGCCTGAAGGCGGTGACGGAAAAGCTCGGCGTGTCGTCCGCGCATGTCACCTTCGCCAGTGAAAGCGACGTTGCAACGCTGGAAGCAGCCGGCTTCCTGCACCGCACCGACCAGCAGTTCCACTTCTTCAACGAAGGCTTTTCGACCTATGACGATTTCCTCGCCACGCTGGCATCGCGCAAGCGCAAGGCGATGAAGAAGGAGCGGCGCGAGGCGCTCGCCAACGATATCTCGATCGACCGGCTGACCGGCAAGGACCTGACCGAAAGGGCCTGGGACGATTTCTTCGCCTTCTATATGGATACCGGCAGCCGCAAATGGGGCCGGCCCTATCTCAACCGCAAGTTCTTCTCGCTGATCGGCGAGCGCATGTCCCAGGATATCCTGTTGGTAATGGCCAAGCGCAATGGCCGCTATGTCGCCGGCGCCATCAACTTCATCGGCTCCGATGCGCTCTACGGCCGCAATTGGGGCTGCATCGAGGACCACCCGTTCCTGCATTTCGAAGTTTGCTACCATCAGGCCATCGACTTCGCCATCGAGCGTAAGCTGAAGGTGGTCGAGGCCGGCGCGCAGGGTGAGCACAAGCTGGCGCGCGGCTATCGTCCCGTGACCATGCATTCGGCGCACTACATCGCACATCCCGGCCTGCGCAATGCTGTGGCCGACTATCTCCGGCGGGAACGCCGCGAGGTCGAGCGGATGGGCGAAATCCTGGAAGAGCATACGCCGTTCCGCAAGGATCTTGAGGAATAGCGATCCGCCCCTGCCCTCGCCTGACCATCTTACCTGACCATCTTACCTGACCATCTTACCTGACCATCTTGCCGGTCCGGGACAGCTTCGCTACACCGGGAGCATACTCCCGGAGCGCCGCCATGACCGAGGCCTACGACCCCAGCAATATCTTCGCAAAGATCCTGCGCGGCGAAATCCCCTCGCACCGCATCTACGAGGATGATGCCGTGGTCGCCTTCATGGATGTGATGCCGCAAGGCCCCGGTCACACGCTGGTAGTGCCCAAAGCACCGTCGCGCAATCTGCTCGATGCCGATCCCGCGACGCTCGGCCGGCTGTTCACCACGGTCCAAACGGTCGCGCTGGCGGTCAAAAAGGCTTTCGGCGCTGACGGGGTCACCATCCTGCAGTTCAACGAACCGGCGTCCGGCCAGACCGTCTACCACCTACATGTCCATGTCATCCCGCGGTTCGAAGGCATCGCGCTCAAGCCGCATACGGGGCAGATGGAGAAGCCCGAAGTGCTGACGGAGAACGCGGCGAAGATCCGAGCAGCGCTGAACGGTTGAGGTGGCGCGCGCCTCAGGGAGATGCGCTCAGCCACAATCCACCACGTCGGTTAGGAAAATATCAAACCACGCCGTGATAACGTGCTCCGTACCGGGATGCGTTTGGGTTTTCAAAATCGTGGAACATTCGGTTGCGACATCAGAGCCGTTGGTAAAAGCAGCTGCCGGGCGGGCCTTTCTGCGCACCTTGGCGGACGCGTACCGGCGACACCGCCTGCTGCACGCGATGGCCATCGCTGCCCTGCTTTTGGCAGCCGCGGTCGGCCTGCGCACCGGAAACATGCCGGATTTCGGCGTGCTGGAAGACTATTCCCAATACCTTCTTTTCGCTTTCTGGATCGGTGGCTGCGCCTTCGCACTCGGCAGCTTTTTTCACCTTGCACTCATCAAGCGGGATCCTGAGCCGCTCGGCACTTTCCTGCGATCGATCGGCGGCGTCTTCGGCGACGCCGAGCGCAACGCCAACAGCCTGAATGGTCTGGCCGCGTGCATTGCGCTCATATCCGCTTTCGGTGTGTTGAAAGGCGCGGTCGCGATCCTTTCGCCATTCGCATGGGATCACGCATTGGCTCAGGCCGACCGGGTGCTGCATTTCGGCCGAGCGCCCCATGAATGGCTATGGTTTATCGTCCAGTCGCCGCTCGCCGTAAGATCGTTCAACCTGGCTTACAATTCCTGGTTCGTCGTCCTTATCGCCTCGGTCTTCATCGCTTGCATCACGCGCAGGGACACGAAGCTGCGTCACCAGTTCCTGATGAGCTTCATGCTCGTGTGGATACTGGCGGGTTTTTTCCTGGCGATGGGCCTGTCTTCGGCAGGGCCGTGCTTTTACGAGCGACTGGGGCTGGGCAGCGACTATCATTCCCTGATGCAAGCACTCGCCGCCGCCGATCGCATCTATCCGATCTGGGCGCTCAGCACGCAGGACATTGTGTGGAGCGGCTATATCGGGGCGACGCCAGGCAGTCTCGGCATATCCGCCTTCCCGTCCATGCATGTGGCGATGGCGGTGCTTTTCGCGCTTTATGCAACACGCCGCTCACGGTTGGCCGGCCTTTTGATGTGGGCATTCGCCGCAATCATCATGGTCGGCTCGGTCGTCCTTGGCTGGCATTATGCCGTGGATGGCTATGCGAGCGTTCTGATTTCGATCGCCATCTGGAAGGCGTGCGGGTACTTCCTGGGCAAGTTTGCACCCGAGGGCGTCGCCGCCTGACCTAACAACATCTGACCTGAAAAGCAGGGGCGCTGTGTCGGCAAACCGGCCAGCCAATGAAAAAAGGGCCCGTCACCGGGCCCTTTTTTCATAGGCGAACTTTTTAGCTCTTGCGCGGCAGTTGCGGCACCAGGCTGCGCTTGCCGCCATCCTTGCCCTTGGGCTCAGGCTCGTCCTTGCCCTTGGGCTGAGGCTTCTGCGCCACCGCCTTCTTGGCGACGGGCTTCTTGGCCACCGCCTTGCGGGCTTTCGGCGCCTCTTCCGGCTCCTGCTTCGGCTGCACCGGGGCTTCGTCGGCCAGTGATTCGAGCTTCAGGCCGGTTTCGCCGGTTTCCTTCTTCTCGACGGTGACGCGCACCGTGCCGCCCTTCTTGAGCTTGCCGAACAGCACCTCGTCGGCCAACGGCTTCTTGATGTGCTCCTGGATGACCCGGCCGAGCGGCCGCGCACCCATGCGCTCATCATAGCCCTTGTCGGCCAGCCAGGCGATCGCGTCGGACGACAGGTCGAAGGTGACGCCCCGCTCGGAGAGCTGGGCCTCGAGCTGCATGACGAACTTCTGCACCACCTGATGGATGACCGGCACCGGCAGCGAACCGAACGGGATGATCGCATCGAGACGGTTGCGGAACTCCGGCGTGAACAACCGGTTGATGGCCTCGACATCGTCGCCTTCGCGCTTGGTCGATCCGAAACCGATCGCCGCGCGCTGGGCATCGGATGCGCCCGCATTGGTGGTCATGATAAGGATGACATTGCGGAAGTCGATCTGCTTGCCGTTGTGGTCGGTCAGCTTGCCGTGGTCCATGACCTGCAACAGGATGTTGAACAGGTCCGGATGCGCCTTCTCGACTTCATCCAGCAAGAGCACGCAGTGCGGATGCTGGTCGACCCCGTCGGTAAGCAGACCGCCCTGGTCGAAGCCGACATAGCCGGGAGGCGCGCCGATCAACCGCGAGACGGTGTGGCGTTCCATATATTCCGACATGTCGAAGCGGATCAGCTCGACGCCGAGCGAGGCAGCCAACTGCTTGGCGACTTCGGTCTTGCCGACGCCGGTCGGGCCTGAGAACAGGTAGGAGCCGATCGGCTTTTCCGGTTCGCGCAGGCCGGCACGTGCCAGCTTGATCGCCGAGGTCAGCGCGGTGATGGCGGTGTCCTGGCCATAGACGACGCGCTTCAGCTCGATGTCGAGGCCTTGCAGCACCTTCTCGTCGTCTGCCGAAACCGTCTTCGGCGGGATGCGGGCCATCGTGGCGATGGTGGCTTCGATCTCCTTGATGCCGATCGTCTTCTTGCGCTTGGCTTCCGGCACCAGCATCTGCGAGGCGCCCGTCTCGTCGATCACGTCGATCGCCTTGTCCGGCAGCTTGCGGTCGTTGATGTAGCGGGCCGACAGTTCCACCGAAGCCTTGATCGCCTCGTTGGTGAACTTCACCTTGTGGAATTCCTCATAATAGGGCTTGAGGCCCTTCATGATCTCGATGGCATCCTCGATGGTCGGCTCGTTGACGTCGATCTTCTGGAAGCGCCGCACCAGGGCGCGGTCCTTCTCGAAGAACTGGCGGAACTCCTTGTAAGTGGTCGAGCCGATGCAGCGGATGGCACCCGAAGACAGCGCCGGCTTCAACAGGTTCGACGCATCCATCGCGCCGCCGGACGTGGCGCCGGCGCCGATGACGGTGTGGATCTCGTCGATGAACAGCACGGCGCCGGGATAATCCTCTAGCTCCTTGACAACCTGCTTCAGCCGCTCTTCGAAATCGCCACGGTAGCGGGTGCCGGCCAGAAGCGTGCCCATGTCGAGCGCGAAGATGGTGGCGTCCTGCAGCACTTCGGGCACGTCGCCTTCGACGATGCGCTTGGCCAGACCTTCGGCAATCGCCGTCTTGCCGACGCCGGGATCGCCGACATAGAGCGGGTTGTTCTTAGAGCGGCGGCACAGCACCTGGATGGTGCGGTTGATTTCGCTCTCGCGGCCGATCAGCGGATCGATCTTGCCGGCCTTGGCCTTGTTGTTGAGGTTGACGCAATAAGCCGTCAGCGCATCCTGCTGCTGCTTCTTCTTGCCGCCTTCCTCCTGCGGCTCGGCGCCGTTCTGGCCGCCCTGCTCGTCATCGGCGCCGCGCGGCGAGCGCGTCTCCGATGCGCCGGGGCGCTTGGCGATGCCGTGCGAGATGTAGTTGACCGCGTCGTAGCGGGTCATCTGCTGTTCCTGCAGGAAATAAGCGGCATGGCTCTCGCGCTCGGCAAAGATGGCGACGAGCACGTTGGCGCCGGACACTTCCTCGCGGCCGGATGACTGCACATGGATCACGGCGCGCTGGATGACGCGCTGGAAGCCGGCGGTCGGCTTGGAATCCTCATCGTAACCGGTGACCAGATTGTCGAGTTCGGTGTCGATATAGGTCAGAACGGTGTGCTTCAGCTCGTCGAGATCGACGTTGCAGGCGCGCATAACGGCGGCCGCCTCGGTGTCGTCGATGAGGGCGAGCAGCAGATGTTCTAGGGTTGCATATTCATGGTGCCGCTCATTGGCGAGCGTCAGCGCCTGGTGAAGCGCCTTTTCCAGGCCTTGGGAGAAAGCCGGCATGTTACCTCACTTCTTCTCCATCACGCATTGCAGCGGATGCTGATTCTGTCGGGCGAAATCCATGACCTGAGACACTTTGGTCTCGGCCACCTCGAATGTATAGACCCCGCACTCGCCCACCCCATGATTGTGAACATGAAGCATGATGCGTGTGGCGGCTTCGCGGTCCTTTTGAAAAAAACGCTCCAGGACGTGAACCACGAACTCCATGGGCGTGTAGTCGTCGTTGAGGATGAGGACCCTGTAAAGGCTGGGCTTCTTGGTCTTGGTCTTGGTGCGCGTAATGACGGCTGTGCCGCGACCGGCCTCATTGCCGTCGCCGTCACTTTGCATCCGCACCACGCTTGTCGTGGCAGTCAAACCTGAAGTCACGTAATCCTGCCTCTTTCGAATCCCCATGGCGAGTTCGATATGTAGGTGTTCGATGGACGATTTTAAGCCCTTCTTGTTAGCTGACAATATGGCTAGGTGGGCAAACCGAGGCGATTTTCAAAATCGTGAACCGCCAAAGCCCCGGAATTGAAACCGGCATGAAAAAACCCGGCCGCGCATCCGCGACCGGGTCTGTTTTGCAAGCCCGAAAGGCCGTGCCTGGTATTCTCGAGCGAAATTACTTCGCCTTGGCGACAATTGATTCGAAGGGCTTGTAAGCCTCCTTGGCGAGATCGGCATAGAGATCGCCGAACTTGGTCGCCTCGGCAACGAAGCTCTCATAGCTCTGCTTGGCGAAGTCGGACTGGATCTCGACCGCCTTTTCCAGCGACTTGGCGGAGAACAGCTTTTCGACCGCGGCGCTGCCGGCTTCGAAGCTCTTCTTGGTGTATTCGCCAGCTTCGGTGGCGATCGCCTGCGCGCCCTTGGAGAGCGAGGTGAAGCTCTTCAATCCGGTATCGGCAAACTCCTTGCCGTATTTCGAGAAGTCCTCGTAGGTCTGGGTCATTTGACGTTTCCCTTGGCGTTTTGAAGCGCCCTTGCCTGAGCGCGGTTGTGCAATGCACGAGAATATATTGTGCGCTGCACAAAAGTCAAGATTTCAGCGGCATCAGGCCGCGCTGCGCCGGCAACAGCTAAAATTCGAATAAAGAAAGGCTCAAGCCCGAGGAAAATGGTGAACGCGCCGGTTACCATAAACGGATTGGTAACGCTGGCCGCGATAGTTTGACGACAAGTGAGGTCGGATCCCTTTGCCGCCTCCAGGGCAATGAGTTTCAAAGGAACTATCAGTGCGTCAGGCGTTGTCGGTCTTCGGTTCAAAATCCGCATCTTCCCTCAAAACGATCATGATCCTCGCTTTGGCGATGTCATTTGTCGTTGCGGATGCCGCGTCCTCGATGGCCGCCAGGTCTTCGGCGATCGTCGTCGATGCCAAGACCGGCAAGGTGCTTTATTCGTCCGACGCCAACGGCCGGCGCTACCCGGCGTCGCTGACCAAGATGATGACGCTCTATCTGACCTTCGAGGCCATGGCGAAGGGCCGGATCAGCAGGAACACGCCCGTGCCGTTCTCGGCCAAAGCGGCGGCCGAACCGCCGACCAAGCTCGGCGTCAAGGCGGGCGGAGCGGTTTCGGTCGAGACCGCCATCCTGTCGATGGTGACCAAGTCGGCCAATGATTCGGCGACCGCGCTCGGCGAACTGCTCGGCGGCAGCGAAAGCAATTTTGCCCGCATGATGACCGCCAAGGCGCGCGCGCTCGGCATGGACGGCACCGTGTTTCGCAATGCCAACGGCCTGCCCGATCCCGGCCAGTTCACAACCGCCCACGACATGGCGATGCTCGGCATAGCGCTCAGGGAACATTATCCGCAGTATTACGGCTATTTCTCGCAGCGCTCCTTCCTTTACGGCCGCCAGCGCATCAATGGCCACAACCGTCTGCTCGGCCGCATCAAGGGCGTCGACGGCATCAAGACCGGCTATACCCGCGCCTCCGGCTTCAACCTCGTCTCGTCGGTTTCGGATGGCAACCGCCGCCTCGTCGCCGTCGTCATGGGCGGCACTTCGGGGCGCAGCCGCGACAACCAGATGGCCGGCCTGATCAACGCCTACATGCCGCGCGCATCGACCCGCGGCGGCGGCGCCCTGGTCGCCAAGGCCGGCGGCGACAATCCGGTCAAGGCGCTGGCCAAGGTCTTCCTGCCCAAGCATGACGCGCCGACGCCGGATGGCAAGCCGATCGTTGAAGACGATGCCGTAGCGTCCAATGATGATCCGACATCCGCTGACGAGCAGTCTGCTGAAGGCCAGTCTGCCGACGAACAGACGGTGGCCGCGGTCGAAGAGCCCGCCCCCGTCGTCAAGACCAGGAAGGTCAAGACCGTCATCGTGACGGCGCCGAAGGTCGAAACTGCGCAGATTGTGGCTGCCTATGCCGAACCCACGCCTGTATCCCCACAGGCGGTCGACCCGGTCAACACGGCCTCGGTGCCGGCTGGTTGGGCGGTGCAGGTGGCGTCGTCGCCCAAGCAGTCCGAAGCCCAGGCTTTCCTCGACAAGACCGCCAAGCTGGCGCCCAAAGTTCTTGGGGCTGCTTCCGGTTTCACCGTCGCCTTCGAAAAGGATGGCGAGACCTATTACCGCGCCCGGTTCGGCGGCTTCCGCTCGAAGGACGCGGCCTGGAATGCCTGCAATGCCCTGAAGAAAAAGAAAATCGCCTGCTACGCCGTCCAACAGTAGGGCGGCGTCGAACCATCTCCCGGAAATTTACTGCGTCGAAGGAGACTAGTTGTGATTGGAGAGCAAGACGTCCTTGGCTTCGTTGATCCGCGCCGCCAGGAAAGACGTGCCGCCGATGTCGGGGTGCAGGCGCTGCATCAGGCGGCGGTGCGCCTTGCGGACATCCGCCGCGGCGGCCCCCGCTTCAAGACCAAGGATCTTGTAGGCCTCCTCCTTAGTCATGGCGCCCGCACCTGGCGCAACACCCAGCCCTTCGCCACCGTTCGCCTCAGCGTCTTTGCGCCAGACGGGAAAACGGCCGTCAAGATACGTCTCTAGGAGCTGGCGGCTCTCCGGGTCGCCGGGGAGTTCGCGGTAAAGCTGCTGCAGCTCGGCCAGGCCCATCGCGCCCAGCATCTTGCCTTCATGGCGGCCGGCCAGAACCAGGCCTTCAAGCCCGCCCGTATCGTGATCAAGCTCCATTTCCAGTGCGGCGGTCCGCACCGTCGAGCGCTTGCCGGGCGCCGGCCCGACCGACGGCCGCTTCATTCGCATCGAACCGTACCAGGCAAGGGCCGCGGCCAGAATGAGGCCGGCAATGCCTTCGCGCCCGACCACCAGCACGGCGAGCCCGACCAGCGCCAGAAGCACCGGCCCGAGCGTGCGCATGCCGCTTGCCAGTTTTTGCGCATCGGCGCGGACAAAGATCGTCGCCGCGCCGAGCAGCACCAGAAACAGTGCAACAAGTGCAATGATAGCGCCCATCAATTCCCGCCGCCCCTGAGATGCTCGATCAGCAGCCGGTCTCCCGGCCTGTCCCTTGCCTCGAGCGCCTTCAATCCGCCGGTCGCATAGACGGCAACCGCCGAAAGCAGCCCGGCCAAGGTCGCGGCAGCCCGCCGATCAAATCGGAACCAAGCCCCTTTGGACAGCCGCGCAATCTCCTTGAACGCCCTTTCTGCGCCGGAATCATGACCTTCCTGGAAGACGAAGACGGGAACGCCGTGCAGGCCGAGGCTGCCGGCCTTCTGCGCCAGGTCGTCGATATCCTCTTCCATGGCGTCGCCGATATAAACCAGAGCGTTGACCTTGGCCGCCGCCGTTTCCTTTAGCGCATGCGCCAGCACCTTGCCGATCTGGGTGTGGCCGGCACGGCAGTCGATCCGCGTCATCAGCTGCTTCAGGGCATCAGTATCGGCGACAAAAGCCGACGAGCGGCACTCGCCCAACCCGCGAAAATAGGCCAGTTGGACGCTGAGAGTTCCGGCCTTGCCGACGGCGTCGAACATTTCGCCCTGCAGCTTGGTGGCGAGATCCCAGGTCGGCTGGCGGCTCATCGTGGCGTCGAGCGCAAGGATCAGCCGCCCGGAGCCGGTCGCGGACGCGGCAAGCGTCCGGGCCTGACGGATGAAGGCGTCGATCTCGCCGGCATTGGATTGAGGCTTGACCGGCGCAGGACTGGCCCTTGCGGGCACGCGCTGCTTCTTGTCGCTCATAAGAAGCAAGATGTGGCGTTGTCGGGCCCCTTGCAAGTCCAGCCTTGGACAAGATGAAGGGCCAGCGCTCGACGCTCTGGGAGAAGCGGCCGCGCCCTTGGCTCTACAGCAAGCCCAGATCGGCGAGCTCGCGCTTCAGTTTCGGCGGCATCTCGACCATTCCGGCCTTGCCCTTGCCGATATCGGCGGGCGCATCCGAAGGTCTGAGATAACGCCAGCCCTGGAAGGCGCGGCGCGGCTGCCAGTCGGTGCGCACGACGTCGAGGTCGAGCATCAGGCGGCAACGGCCGATGCCTTCGTCGTCGGTGAAGGGCCTGATATCAGTGATCAGCTGGCGGCATTGCACGCTGCCCTTGATCACCCAATAAAGCGAACCCCCATCGGTCACCTCGGCGCCGCGCGCCGGCACCATGCGGGTGGTGTGCCAGTGCTCGGCGGGTTCGCCGGCGCGGCGGCGCTCATCGACGCGAAAGGCGATCCATTCTTCGAGGTCCTCGACGCTGTCGCAACCGACGCACAGTTTTAGGAGATTGAGTGCCATCGCTTAAGGTTTAGTCCGGCGCGCGATTGCGTCAACGGCCCTGCCCGACTTCTCCACAGTGCCAGTGGCGTTGCGCGGTCAGCATTCCACGACATTGACGGCGAGCCCACCAAGGCTGGTTTCCTTGTACTTCTCGTTCATGTCGAGGCCCGTCTGGCGCATGGTTTCGATAGCGGCGTCGAGCGGCACGAAATGCACGCCGTCGCCCTTGATCGCCAGAGAGGCGGCGGTGACCGCCTTGACGGCGCCGAGCGCATTGCGCTCGATGCAAGGCACCTGGACCAGGCCGCCGACCGGATCGCAAGTCATGCCGAGATGATGTTCGAGCGCGATTTCGGCGGCGTTCTCGACCTGCTCGGGCGTGCCGCCCATGACGGCGCAGAGACCGGCGGCAGCCATCGCCGAGGCCGAACCGACCTCGCCCTGGCAGCCGACCTCGGCGCCGGAGATCGAGGCATTGGTCTTGATGATGCCGCCGACGGCGGCGGCCGTGAGCAGGAAGTCGCGGATGCTCGGCTGGTCGGCCTCGGGGTGGAAATGCAGCCAGTAACGCAGCACCGCCGGCAATGTGCCGGCCGCGCCATTGGTCGGCGCGGTGACGACGCGTCCACCGGCGGCGTTCTCTTCGTTCACCGCCATGGCGTAGATCGACAGCCAGTCATTGGCCAGCAAAGGGTTGGGCTTGTTCTGCTGCCATTGCTCATGCAGCTTGTCGTGCAGCATGCGGGCACGACGGCGCACTTTCAGCCCGCCCGGCATGATGCCGTCCTGCGACAGGCCGCGGTCGATGCAGCCCTTCATGGCGCCCCAGATCGCATCAAGGCCGCTGTCGAGCTCCTCGCGCGACATATGCGTCTCTTCATTGATGCGCTTCATGTCGGCGATAGACAGGCCGCTTTTGCCTGCCATCTTCAGCATCTCGACGGCGTTCTTGAAGGGATAGGGCACCTTCTTGCCTTCTGTGGTCACCGAGCCCTTCACCTTCATCCGCTGCAGCTCTTCCTCGGACACCACGAAGCCGCCGCCGATGGAATAGTAGATGCGCTTGAGCAGCAGCCGGCCGCCGGCATCGTAAGCGTAGAAGGCCATGCCGTTGGCGTGGCCGGTGAGCGGCGTCTTGCGGTCGAGCACCAGATCCGTCGCCGGGTCGAAGCGATAGGAGGGATGGCCGCGTGGCGATATCCGCTTCTCGGCGGCGATGCGCGTGGCGATTCCCTCGGCCTGGTCGGGATCGACCGTCTGCGGTGTCAGGCCAGCAAGTCCGAGGACAACGGCGCGATCCGAGCCATGGCCGATACCGGTATAGGCGAGCGAGCCGTGCAGGCTGGCGCCAATGCGATCGACCTTGACGCCGGCCGGGCGCGGCCAGTCATCGCCGGCGATCTCGTCGAGAAACCGCCGCGCCGCTGTCATCGGTCCCATCGTGTGCGAACTCGACGGTCCGATGCCGATCTTGAACAAGTCGAAAACCGAAAGAAACACGCTGCGCCGTCTCCGGGAATGGGATCAAGACCTACATATAGGACTTTCCATGATGTTTGTGCTGTTTTGCGGATTGCGGCGCTGCACCTGCCGACCTTGTTTGCTCCGGCAGCGACATCCCCGGCTGAAAGCGCGTCGCGCTGAAACGGGTTCATGCGACGCGCTTTAAGTTCTTGTTTTAATGCATGTGGTTGTCCCAGAACCGCAGCTCACTTCTGGGCGACATGCTTTGGAGCATCGAACTGACCGCTTTGCCTGTGGTAAAAGGGGGCATGGGCGATTCCTTCCATCTGTCGACGGCTGATCTGGCGGCGCTGGCTTTTTTCCTGCTTGCATGGTTGCTGCATACGCTGGCGTCCGACGGCAGACTGGTCAGCCGGGTGTCGTTGACGATGGCCATGAACGTGCAGCGCGAGGCCTGGATGCGCACCATGGCCGAGCGCGAAATCCGCATCGTCGACACCGCCATCATGAGCGGCCTGCAGCAAGGCACCGCCTTTTTCGCCTCCAGTTCGCTGATTGCGCTCGGTGGCTGTTTCGCGCTGCTTGGCGCCTCGGATCAGGTCCTTGCCGTGCTGAACGACCTGCCGTTGAACGCGACCTCATCGCGCTCCGCCTTCCAGATCAAGGTCTTTGGCCTGGTGCTGATCCTGGCCTTCGCCTTCTTCAAGTTCGGCTGGGCCTACCGTCTCTTCAACTACTGCACGATCCTGATCGGCGCGGTGCCGATCCCCTATGGCGAGGCGTCACGCAACCCGGTCAGCGAAACGGCGGTGTGGCGCGCGGCGCGCATGAACATGCTGGCCGGCAAGCACTTCAATTCAGGGCTGCGCGCGGTGTTCTTCTCGATCGGCTATCTCGGCTGGTTCGTCGACCCGATCGTGTTCGTGCTGTCGACGCTGCTGCTTCTGGCGGTGCTGGTGCGGCGTCAGTTCTTTTCCGCCGCAAGGCAAGCGGTGATCGGTCAGCCGCCCGGGCCGGGGAAAAGCTGGTCGATCCGGCCCGATAGCCAATAGGCGGCGAGCCCGATCCATTCGCGGATCGCCATGGTCGTGGTCTGCAGCGAATCGGGTGCGTTGTCGCGAAACAGGCCAAAGCCTTCATTGCCCGAGGTGCGATAGTCGACAGGCCACGGGACCGTCTGAAAGCCGGCCTTGTCGAACAGTGCCTTGGCGCGCGGCATGTGGAAGGCGGAGGTCACCAGCAGCCAGGTCTCGCCCGGTTTCGGCGTTACTAGTTCCTTGGTGAAGACGGCATTCTCATAGGTGTTGCGGGATTTGTTCTCGAGCATCAGGCGGTCCGCGTCGACGCCAAGCGCACCGAGCAGGCGCGGCGCGGTGGCCGCATCGCCCTCGCCATCGATGAACAGTTCACCGGTGCCGCCCGAGATAACCACTTTCGCCTCGGGAAAGTGCCGGGCAAGGATCGCCGTCTCGACCATGCGGTCGCCGCCGGAATTCAGCTCATAGCCACCGCGCGCCAGATTGATGGCGCCCTCGAAACCGCCGCCGAGCACGACGATGCCGTCGACCTTCCGCGGCAGCGGCGGCTTTGGGAAGCGCTCTTCGAGCGGATTGAGCATCATGGCGCCAAGCAAGGTCCAGGCCGACAGCGCCAGAATGAGGAAGGCGAACACACTGCCCGTCGCCGCCGATCGCCGGCGGCCGATCAGCGCCGCGAGCAAGCCGGCAAACAGCAGGAAGATCGCCAGGTTGAGTGGTTGGACGAAGAACCAGAAGATCTTGGAGAGATAGAAGAACATTGCCTGCCTATCTCCAGCTCAAATTGTGACGGCCGATGAAGTGCTCGACCGCACTCGCCACCGCTTCCGCTTCGATGCGGCTTAACTCCCTGCCGAAAACAAGGACGCCGTTCGCGTTGGTCAAGCTGATGACTTCCGACAGTTCCACTTCGTCCGTGGGATAGGTGTGGTCGAGGATTTCGACCCTAAGATGCCCTTTCAAAGGCAGTGACCACCGATTTCGCAAAGAACCCCTCACCGAGCGCACGGCTGCGGTGTCGGTCAGCCGCAGGGTTTCCCTGCCGAACACCCGCCAGATGAAATCCTTGCCCAGGAAATAGGTGAAGAGGGCAATGACCGCCACGAAGGACAGCAGGCCGAGCGTGCCGCTGGTGAGCGTTGCGGACGACATATCTGTCAATCCCATGTAGCCGGTGTAGGCGACGATCGCGGCCCCGATCAGGACAAAGACTGTCCTGAAATCCGAGGTGCGTGGCGGGTTCGTGATCAGCAGTTCGTTTCCCGTCTCGACGATGGAAATGCGAGACGGAGGCGGCATGCTACCACCACTTCTCCGGCTGGAAGGTTCCCGCCGCCTGCTCGATGACGGCGGCTGTCTGGAACAGGGTTTCCTCGTCGAAGGGACGGCCAATCAGCTGCAGGCCGAGCGGCAGGCCCTTGGCATCGAGGCCGGCAGGCACGGCAATGCCCGGCAGTCCGGCCATGTTCACGGTCACCGTGAAAATGTCGTTGAGGTACATTTTGACCGGATCGGCGGCCATGTCCTCGTCAGCGATGCCGAAGGCGGCCGACGGCGTCGCCGGCGTCAGGATGACGTCGACGCCGTCGGCAAAAACCGTCTCGAAGTCGCGCTTGATCAAATTGCGCACCTTCTGCGCCTGCAGATAGTAGGCATCGTAATAGCCTGCCGACAGCACATAGGTGCCGATCATGATGCGACGCTTGACCTCCCGACCGAACCCGGCGGCTCGGGTCTTTTCGTACATGTCGACAATGTCCTGGCCCGGCACGCGCAGGCCGTAGCGGACGCCGTCATAGCGCGCCAGATTGGATGACGCTTCGGCGGGCGCAACGATATAATAAGCCGGCAAAGCATATTTGGTGTGCGGCAGCGAAATGTCGACGATCTCGGCGCCGGCATCCCTGAGACAGGCAATGCCCTTCTGCCACAGCGCCTCGATCTCTTCCGGCATGCCGTCGACGCGGTATTCCCGGGGAATGCCGACCTTCATGCCCCTGATCGGTTTGCCGATCGCCGCCTCGTAATCCGGCACCGGCCGGTCGACGGAAGTGGTGTCCTTGGCGTCGACCGAGGCCATGGACTTCAGCATGATCGCGGCATCGCGCACGTCCCGGGCGATCGGGCCGGCCTGATCGAGCGACGAAGCGAAGGCGACGATGCCCCAGCGCGAGCAGCGACCATAGGTCGGCTTGATGCCGACGGTGCCGGTGAAGGCGGCTGGCTGGCGGATCGAGCCGCCGGTGTCGGTGGCGGTGGCGCCGGCGCACAGGAAAGCCGAGACGGCGGAAGCCGAGCCCCCCGACGAGCCCCCCGGCACCAGTTGGGCATTGTCCAGCGTGCGCGCGGTCTTGGTGCCGCCGGCCGAAACGAAACCGCCATCGCCCTGATGCGTGGTCGGCATCACCACCGTGTCGAGGCGCGAACGCCGCCACGGATTGACGACAGGGCCGTAATAGGAGGTCTCGTTGGACGAGCCCATGGCGAACTCGTCCATGTTAAGCTTGCCCAGCATGACGGCGCCGTCTGCCCACAAATTGGCGGTGACGGTCGATTCGTAGCGCGGCTTGAAGCCGTCGAGCACATGGCTGCAGGCCTGGGTGTGGACACCTTCGGTCCCGAACAGATCCTTGATGCCGAGCGGGATGCCCTCCAGCGCACCGCCCTCGCCCTTGGCGAGCCTGGCGTCGGAAGCTTTGGCCATATCGCGCGCCTTGTCGCCGGTGACGACGATGTAGGCATTGAGCACCGGATTGGCGCGCTCGATGGCACCGAGATAGGCCTCGGTGATTTCGACGGCAGAAATCTCCTTGGCGCGCAGCTTGGCGCGCGCCTGCGAAATTGTCAGATGGGTCAGTTCGCTCATCAAAGGCTCTTTTCGTAAAACACCGACCACTCGGAATCGGGATAATCCAGCACCGGCCCGCAGCGCGAGAAGCCGGCGCGTTCATAGACGGTCCAGGCGGCGGGATGGCGGTCGCCGGTTTCCAGCACCAGACGCTTCAGCCCTTCGCTGCGCGCTAGCGTTTCGACATGTTCGACGATCTTGGCGCCGATCTTCCTGCCCCGATGCGAAGGCCGCGTGTACATACGCTTGACCTCACCGACGCGGGCATCATGGCGCTTCAGCGCGCCGCAGCCGATGGCTTGCCCGTCGTCGCGGGCGATAAAGACGGTGGTGTCGTCGCCAGCCATCTGCTCGACCGTCAGATGGTAGCAATGCTCCGGCGGCGTCAGTTCGAGCAGAGCCGCGTTGAGCTCCTCGACCAAAGCGCGGACATCGTCCTGCAGCGGCGTTTCGATCGCGATCTCGATTGTCATCGGCCGCCTACTCCACGACCTTCGGCACGAGGAAGAAATTCTCGTCAGTGGCCGGCGCATTGGCGACGATATCGGCGGCCTTGTTGCCGTCGGTGACGATGTCTTGGCGCTTCTTCATCTCCATCGGCGTCACCGATGTCATCGGCTCGACGCCGGAGGCATCAATCTCGTTCAGCTGCTCGACAAAGCCCAGAATGGCGTTCAGCTCGCCGGTCATGCGCTCGGCATCCTCCTCGCTCACCGCAATGCGGGCGAGACGCGCGACGCGCTTCACAGTTTGCAGATCAACGGACATGTCTTTAGCCTTTGGGAAAACCAGATGGCGCTATAGCGGCGTGGCGCGTTCCGCGCAACATCGATCGTGCTTGGGGATAGAGCCCGTTCATGCCAGGGCGGCATTTCAGCCTAGGGCAGCGATACACCCTCGCACAGATAATAGCTGCCGCCATTGCCGGCCTGCTCGCCTTCGTCGGCGGTCGGGCGCACCGAGACGATGTCGATTTGGGTCGCGTTCATCTGCGTGATCGACAGTATATCGGGAAAGAGAAAGCCCGGCTCCTGGCAGATGGCAGTGACCGCCCAGCTCGGCGAGCGCGTCGCCTTGGTGACCTGGACGAACTCGCAATTATACTCGACGCTTTGCAGGCCGTCCGCCGACAAGATGACATTGCCGGTGTCAATCAGCGTCTGCAGCGTGTCCTTCTTGGCTTGCGCGCAAAGCTCCTGGGTCTGGAGGTAAACGCCCTTGATGAAGTCCTCGGCGGCGGATGCGGGCGACGCCGCAACCAGCATCGAAACGCAAAGAGTCTCTCTCAAACCCATGGTTTAATTCCCCTTTGCGACAAGGGATCGTTTCAACGATCGCTCTATAGTGTGATCGTTTGGCCGATGGCTGGCAAGGCTACGTCGACACCTGATCCTTCAAGGCCGGCCACGAACTTCTCCGCCGTCGCGTCGATGATCGGGAAGGTGCCGAAATGGCAGGGAACGACCGTGTCGAAGTGGAAGAAGCGCCGGCAGGCCAGGGCCGCCACCGCGCCGCCCATGGTGAAGCGGTCGCCGACCGGCACGAGGCCGATCTTCGGCTCATGCAGTTCCTCGATCAGCGCCATATCGGAGAAGATGTCGGTGTCGCCCATATGGTAGAGCGTCTTGTCCTCCGGGAAATGCAGGACCAGCCCGTTGGGATTGCCGAGGTAGACGTTCTGGCCGCCATCGAGCCCAAACGACGAGGAATGCAGTGCCTGCACGAAGGTGGTGGTGAAGGCACCGCAATCGACGGTGCCGCCATGATTGCCGGGATTGATCTTCTTGCCGTCGACGCCCTTGCCGACCAGGTACATGCAGATCTCGTAATTGGCGACCAGCTGGGCGCCGCTCTTCTTCAGCACCTCCACCGCGCCGCTGACATGGTCACTGTGGCCGTGGGTCAAAAGCACATGGGTGACGCCTTCCGCCGGCCCCTCCCAGCCGCTCGTCCATGATGGGTTGCCGACGAGATAGGGGTCGATCAGGATGGTCGCGCCTGATGTCTCGACGCGGAAGGCGGAATGTCCGTACCAGGTCAATTTCATCGATCGTGTTCCTCGATTTTGGTTGCGCCGGAAGATAGAACGCCGGCAGCAAAATTAAAGTGACATAGTGTGCTCGCGGTTCAAAAGAACGTGTCGCGGTCTTTGTTACGGCAAGTCTGGGTCACGGTAAGTCTGGGTCACGGTTAAGACTGGGTCACGGTAAAGCTGGTGGGGAAAGCCGTTGGGCATCATAGCAATCGAGGATCTGCCGTCACGCCTGGAAGGCGGCAGGACGCTGGCCGGGCTCGACCTCGGCGACAAGACGATCGGTGTCGCCGTTTCCGACCGCGGCCTGTCCTTTGCCCATCCGCGCCCGGTCATCCTGCGCAAAAAGTTTTCGCTGGATGCGGCAGCGCTGCTCGCCCAACTGCAGAAGGACAATGTCGGCGCGTTTGTGCTCGGTCTTCCGATCAACATGGATGGGTCGGAAGGTCCCCGCGCCCAGAAGTCGCGCGCCTTCGTGCGCAACATGGCAGGCATAACCGACCTGCCCTTCGTGCTGTGGGACGAGCGGCTGTCGACGGTGGCGGCGGAGCGGACGCTGATCGAGATGGATTTCTCGCGCCGAAAGCGCGCCGACAAGATCGATTCGGCGGCTGCGGCCTTTATTCTGCAGGGAGTTCTGGACCGGCTCCAGTCGCTTGACCCACGCGATCGGACGGAACCGGATTCCCCGCCTGCCGCCTGACCCAGGCCATGATGTTGCGGCGGCGGCGAAACGCCCACAATGCCATCAGCAGGAAGCCGTCGAAGATGCAGGCCCTTGCCACCATGCCCGGAATGATCGCCGGATCGATGCCCAGCATCTGCCCGTAGAGCTGGAACACGAAATCATGCAGCTGCCGGCTGAGCATGACGTAGCCGAAATTGATGTCGTTGAGCGACAGGAAGAACCAGCCCCAGAACAGAGCGAGTGGCGCGGCCCACAATGCGAACAGCGTGCGCATCAGTGACCGTCCCTGCGGCTGGAGCCGCCTCTGCGACCGCTGGGACCAATGTCCGGACGGCCGGAAATGCGCGACAGCAAGGAGCCGTGCGCGGCACCCTTGGCTATGGCATGGGCGGTGGCGCGGCTCTCTGCCTCCCGAGAAACCATGACAGCGAAGACCGACCTCCGCTCGGCCAGCATGGCGACATAGGAGGCCAGAAGTGCCGCCAATTGCACGGCGACAACCAAAAACAGGCCGTTGATGCCTCGCGCTGCGCCGCCGATCAGGATGAGCGACAACACCGCGGATGCCGAAATGAAGGCGGTCCGCGCCACACTGTCGGCTCCGTCCGGGCTCGCCGCGGCGTTAACCAGGCTCTCGACGAAGACCCAGCAAAACAGCACCGCCACGACCAGCAAGGCGATGGCCAGCGGCGCCACGACGGCAGCATTGTCGAGATCGGCCAGACGAGTGTTTTCCACGACGACGCCGAGCACGCCCAGAGCGCCCGCAACGCCGCGGTTTCCATCGACACAGATGAACGCCAGCAGGGCGAAAACCAGCGCCCAGTGCAAGGCCAGAAAGGACGTCAAAATGTGCCGCATGGCATTCCTGCTTTGGTGACAAAGACAGTGGGGTCTGCGGCCTGCGGCTGCAACGGAAACCATTCGTTAAGGTTAACGGCTGTCCACAGGCAGGCAAATTCGTTCACGGCCTGGCGGAAGGCCCTCAATTCACCGGCGGATAGAGCGTGTCGATGATCATGCGCGCATCGTGGCGCGAATCGAGCATGCCATAGGTGTTGCGCCACTGGCCGGCGAGCCGCGTCTCGACGAAGGCGTCCGCAATCCGCCCTGCCCCCAGCCGGCGCAATTCCGCAGCTGCCGCCGACAGCGCCAGCTGTTCGGTCAGCAGGCGGGCCGACCCCTCATCGGTGCCGGCGACCTGCATGGCCGCCTTGAGCACGCCAATGGTTCCGCGTCCGCCGGCGCCGAGATCGCGGTCGATGCCGGCCAGCACCTCCTCGAACAGGCCGGGCGCGCGGCCGAGCACGCGCAGCACGTCGAGCGCCATGACATTGCCTGAGCCCTCCCAGATCGCATTGACCGGGGCTTCGCGGTAGTAGCGGGCGAGCGGCGCTTCCTCGACATAGCCATTGCCGCCGAGGCACTCCATCGCCTCATAGAGCAGTGGCGGCGCGATCTTGCAGACCCAGTATTTGACCACCGGGGTCATGGCGCGGGCAAAAGCAGCCTCGCCGCGGTCGCCGGCAGCCTCGTCGAAGGAGCGCGCCAGTCGGAACGAGAGTGCCGTGGCGGCGGCGACATCGAGCGCCATGTCCGCCAGCACGCGCTGCATCAGCGGCTGTTCGATCAGCGTCGAGCCGGCCACCTGGCGGTGACGGGCGTGATGCACGGCCTCAGCCAGCCCCGCTCGCATGATTGCCGACGAGGCGACGGCGCAGTCGAGCCGGGTCAGCGTGACCATGTCCATGATTGTCTTTATGCCGGCGCCGGGCTCGCCGACCATCTCGCCGATGGCGTTGACGAACTCTACCTCCGATGAGGCGTTGGAGCGGTTGCCGAGCTTGTCCTTCAGCCGCTGAAAGCGGAAGCCGTTTCCGGAACCGTCGCCGAGGATGCGCGGGACGAGAAAACAGGAAAGCCCTTCCGGCGCCTGTCCAAGCACGAGAAAAGCGTCCGACATCGGCGCCGACATGAACCATTTGTGGCCGGTGAGGCGATAAAAGCCGCTGCCGGCGCGTTCGGCCCGTGTGGTGTTGGCGCGCACGTCGGTGCCGCCCTGCTTTTCGGTCATGCCCATGCCGAGCGTCAGCCCGGCCTTGTCAACCGGCGGCTTTTGGCTCTGGTCGTATTTGCGCGTCGTCACGCGCGGCGCCCATTCGCGAAACAGCTTTGGGCTGGCCATCAGGGCGGCCAGCGAAGCGCTGGTCATGGTGATGGGGCAGAGATGCCCGGTCTCGAGTTCGGCGGTCAGGTAGAAACGCGCGGCGCGCACCTGATGGCGACGGCCGATCTCGCTATCGCCGTTTTCCCAGATCGAGGAATGCAGGCCGCCGGCAACCGAGCGGCGCATCAGCGCATGATAGGCCGGATGGAATTCGACGAGGTCGATGCGCCGGCCCTGACGGTCATGCGTGCGGAGCTTCGGCGTCTCGACATTGGCGAGGCGCGCCAGCTCCTGCGCCTCCTGCGTCAGGACGAACCGGCCAAGCCCGTCGAGGTCCTTGCGCACCGGATCGGAAAAACGCTCGGCAAGCTGGATCAGCAACGGATCGCCCCGCCAGGCGTTGCCGCCCGTCAGCGGCGGAGGCTGGTTGGTCACGTCGTCGGTCACGCCCAATCCTTCTGAAAGTAGAAGGGCCTTCTAACGCAAGAAAGGCCTCACATCACAAGGCTTCGAATCCGAAGCAATCGGCTAGATATAGCCCAAGGCAGGCGGCGCGCGCGACGAAAATACCGGGGAGAAAGGCCGCAATCCCAAGCTGGCGCTTGCGGCAAGGAATTCTCCCCCCTATAGCAGCGCCTTGAGATGACCGACGCTTCGTCCCTGCCGCTTTATCCTCACCGCCATCTTCTGGGCATCCGCGATCTTTCCCCCGGTGACATCGAGCTTCTGCTCGACCGGGCAGATCGCGCCGTCGCCATTTCGCGGCAGTCCGAAAAGAAGACCTCGACGCTGCGCGGCCGCACCCAGATCAACCTCTTCTACGAAGCCTCGACGCGCACGCAGTCGTCGTTCGAACTGGCCGGGAAACGGCTCGGCGCCGACGTCATGAACATGTCGGTGGCGAGCTCTTCGGTGAAGAAGGGCGAGACGCTGATCGACACGGCGATGACGCTGAACGCCATGCGCCCCGACATCCTGATCATCCGCCACCAGTCTGCGGGCGCCGCCGCCCTTTTGGCGCAGAAGGTCGGCTGCTCGGTGGTCAATGCCGGCGACGGCGCGCATGAACACCCAACGCAGGCGCTGCTCGACGCGCTGACTATCCGCCGCGCCAAGGGGCCGCTGTCGAAACTGATCGTAGCGATCTGCGGCGACATCCTGCATTCTCGCGTGGCGCGTTCCAACATCATGCTGTTGAACGCGCTTGGTGCGCAGGTGCGTGTGGTGGCGCCGTCGACCCTGCTACCGTCCGGCATCGAGAAAATGGGCGTCATCGTCTCGCGCTCGATGGCAGAGGGCCTCAAGGGCGCGGACGTGGTGATGATGCTGCGCCTGCAGCGCGAGCGGATGGAAGGCGCCTTCGTGCCTTCGGTACGCGAATATTTCCGCTATTTCGGCCTCGATGCCGAAAAGCTGAAGGCCGCCAAGGACGGCGCGCTGGTGATGCATCCCGGTCCGATGAACCGCGGCGTCGAGATTGCGTCCGAAATCGCCGACGGTCCGCAAAGCGTCATCCAGGAACAGGTCGAGATGGGGGTGGCCGTGCGCATGGCGGTCATGGAAGCGCTGCTCGATCCCCGCCGCAATGCAGAGGGCCGCGGCGCATGAGCACGACGGTCTTTGAGCGCGCCCGCATCGTCGACCCGTCACGCGGCATCGACGAGGTCGGCACCGTCATCGTCGAAGGGAAAAAGATCGTTGCCGCCGGCAAGGCTGCCCTGAACCAGGGCCTGCCGGCGGGAGCCACCGTGGTCGACTGCGCCGGCAAGGCGATCATTCCCGGCCTGATCGACGCGCGCGTCTTCATCGGCGAACCGGGCGGCGAACATCGCGAGACCATCGCTTCGGCCAGCGTTGCGGCGGCGGCCGGCGGCGTCACCTCCGTCGTCATGATGCCCGACACCGACCCGGTGATCGACAATGTCGCGCTGGTCGAATTCGTGCTGCGCACCGCCCGGGACACGGCAAGCGTCAACATCTTTCCGGCGGCGGCGATCACCAAAGGCCTCGCCGGTCGCGAGATGACCGAATTCGGCCTGTTGCGCGAGGCCGGTGCGGTCGCCTTCACCGATGGGCGGCACACAATATCCAGCGCACTGGTGATGCGCCGGGCGCTGACCTATGCCCGCGATTTCGGCGGCGTCATCGCACATGAGACACAGGATGGCGACCTCGCTTCGGCGGGCGTGATGAATGAAGGCCTGTATGCCAGCTGGCTCGGCCTTGCCGGCATTCCGCGCGAGGCCGAGTCCATCCCGCTGGAGCGCGACCTGGCGCTGGCACGGCTGACGCGCGGCGCCTACCACGCGGCCAAGATCTCGACGGCGATGGCAGCGCAAGCGATGACGCGCGCGAAAGCCGACAAGGCCAATGTCACGGCGGGCGTGGCGATCCACAATCTGTCGCTGAACGAGAACGATGTCGGGGAATACCGCACCTTCTTCCGGCTGACGCCGCCTTTGCGCGCGGAGGAAGACCGGCTGGCCATGATCGAGGCGGTCAAGGACGGCACGATCGACATCATCGTCTCCTCGCACGACCCGCAGGATGTCGACACCAAGCGCCTTCCCTTCGCCGATGCAGCTGCCGGCGCGATCGGGTTGGAGACGCTGCTTGGAGCAGCGCTTCGGCTCTACCACAATGGCGACGTGCCGCTACTTCGGCTGGTCGAAACACTGTCCACCGCACCAGCAAGGCTGTTCGGCCTGCCGGGCGGCACGCTGAAGCCGGGAGCGCCGGCCGATCTTGCGCTGATCGACCTTGAAGAACCCTGGATCGTGAGTGAAAGCGGCATCCGCTCGCGCTCGAAAAACACCTGCTTCGAAGGTGCGCGGCTGCAAGGCATGGTCTTGCAAACGCTGGTGGCGGGCCGCACAGTGTTTTCGAGCTAGAGCGATCGCGCCACGTCGCAGACCGATATGTTGCTGGGGAAATGCGGGGGCAAACAATGAGTTATAACGTTATCCTGGCATTGCTGTTCGGCTATCTCCTCGGCTCGATTCCCTTCGGCCTCTTGATCACCCGCGCGGCCGGCCTCGGCGATGTGCGCAAAATCGGCTCCGGCAATATCGGCGCCACCAACGTTCTGCGCACCGGCAACAAGGGCCTCGCCGCCGCGACGCTGGTGCTCGACGCGTTGAAGGGTACGGCGGCGGTGATGATCGCGCGCCATTTTGGACACGACTACGGACTGTGGGCCGGCCTTGGACTCTGGGCGGGCCTTGGCGCCTTCCTTGGCCATCTGTTTCCGGTCTGGCTCGGTTTCAAGGGCGGCAAGGGCGTGGCGACCTATCTCGGCGTGCTGATCGCGCTCGGCTGGCATGTGGCGCTGATTTTTATCGTCGTCTGGCTGGCGATGGCTTTTCTGTTTCGCTATTCCTCGCTGGCAGCGCTGACGGCGGCGGTCATCGTGCCGATCGCGCTTTATTTCTGGAGCACACCTGAGACCGCCGGGCTGTTCCTGGTGATGAGCCTGATCGTCATCTTCAAACATCGCGCCAACATTTCGCGCCTTCTTGCCGGCACCGAAGGCAAGATCGGAGCCAAGGGTTGAGCAAGCCCGCCGCCGGGCCGCGCCTCAGCGACCGGCAGCGGCTGAGCTGGCTGCGGCTGATCCGCACACAAAATGTCGGCCCGGCCTCGTTTCGCGAATTGATCAACCGCTTTGGTTCGGCGGAGGCGGCGTTGGAGATGCTGCCCGAGCTGATGATTTCGGGCGGAGCCAAAAGGATCATGCGCATTCCTTCCGTGGAGGAAGCCGAAGCGGAACTCGACGCAGCCAGTGAAAACGGCGCCCGCTTCGTCGGCATCGGCGAGGCCGACTACCCGTCGATGCTGAAAAACATGGACAATCCGCCGCCACTGATTGCCGTGAAGGGCGAGGCAGCCGTCTTTCGCCTGCCGGCGGTGGCCATCGTCGGCGCCCGCAACGCGTCGCTCGCCGGCATCAAGATGGCGCGCATGCTGGCGGCGGATCTTGGCCGCGACGGCTACGTCATCGTTTCCGGCCTGGCGCGCGGCATCGACACGGCAGCACATCAGGGCAGTCTCTCGACTGGTACAGTGGGTGTGCTGGCCGGTGGGCTCGATGTCCCCTACCCGCCCGAAAATATCGGCTTGTGCGAAGACATTGCCGAGCGTGGCGGCGCCGTTATTTCGGAAATGCCGTTCGGCTGGCAGCCGCGGGCGCAGGATTTTCCGCGCCGCAACCGGCTTGTCGCGAGCGCCGCCCTCGGACTGGTGGTCATCGAAGCTGCGCAACGCTCCGGCTCGCTGATCAGCGCGCGCCTGGCCGGCGAGATGGGCCGGCTGGTCTTTGCCGTACCGGGTTCGCCGCTCGATCCGCGCTGCGCCGGCTCCAACGGCCTGCTCAAGGACGGCGCCACCCTGGTCACCGAGGCGGCCGATGTTTCCGGTGCGATCGCACCATTGGCGGGCACGCGAACGCGAAGCATTGCGCCGCCAGAAAAGGCACCCGATTTTTCGGCAACTCCCCCGCCCGGTGAGGACGAACGCAGCGGCGTGATCGAGGTGCTGGGCCCAACGCCGGTGGGCGTGGACGAGATCATCGGCCACACCGGCCTCAACGCCGCGCAAGTCTCCATGGTGCTGCTGGAACTCGACCTTGCAGGCCGCATCGAGCGCCATGCCGGCGGCAATGTCTCATTGGTTACGTGACGTTCCAGCCGATCCCGCCGCACGTCGGCCGCAACTCACGCGTCGAGGGTCACGCCGGCGGCGCCAACGCCGGTACAGTTGCCACCGCAGGGTATTTTCCAGGCGGCTCTCGGAAAAGCACTCCGCCATTCCAGGGCTCTCCGTTGCACTGCCGATCACGCTCGCAATGGCATATTCGACAGCTGACGAAAACCGGGCTCGACAGTCTGCGCATCAGTCAGCGGAACAGATACTTCGATACCTCCGGATTGCCACGGCGCCACATCACATTGTCCAGAAAATAATGGTGCACATTGATGAAGATGAGCACGATGAAGAAGAACAGCGATGACCCCAGCACTTGCCTGTCATACGGGATCAAGGCCGTCAGCGCGGATGGGATCAGCCAGAAGCCGAGATAGCCAAGGGCCGTGCCGCCGACGATAAAGCCGACGAGCCGAAACCTGTAGAGGGGGCCGAGAAAGGACAGGATTTTCGGCTGCGGATCGCTTTCGGCATCGGAACTGTCGCGCTCGACGTTCGTCTGGTAGCGCCAGACCACGGCGAGATACTGCAGCGAGTGGAGCGCGGGCACGATCAGCAGCCAAAGCGGGTTTACGCGCGCAATCAGGATCCAGAGATAGAGCGACGCCACATAGGCCACCAAACCGTTATAGGGCAGGCCGCCGCCGTTCTTCCGCCAACGATTGACCAGCATCAAGAGCGTGGCCGCCGTCGACGCAACGGCCGCCAGCATGGCGATGTTGGTGACCCAGGAAGGGGCCGCGAATGTGTAATAGTCCAGGCCATAATATTTGCCCTGGGTGACCGCCGTATTCGTCTGCAGCCACGCCAGGATCCACACGGCATAGGAGTTGACCAGCAGCACCTTCTTGTCGCGGTCGTCGAAGAATTTGCGCTTCAGCACCGCATCCACCATCAGCATGCCGTAGCCCTGCTTGACGTAGTGCCAACCGACAAAAAAGAACATGGCGTTGGTGGCATAGCCGAGCAGGCGCGTGTTCGCCGCCGCGGCGCCATAGGCAAAGAACCCGGCCATGACCAGGGGCACGACAATGCCCGCGAAGATATAGCGGAGCTGCAGGCTCCTGTCGTAGCCGTCGCCCGTCACCTTGCGCCCGAAATTGCGGTAGAAGAGCTGGTAGGAGTGGGCGAAGTGGGGATAGTTCACGAGATAGGCCACGAAGACCATCGTTGCGGCCACCGGACCTTCATATTCAAGCGGAACGAGAAACAGCACCGGCAGGATGAGAAAGGCGCTGCCGCCCAGCATGAGGAAATCGGCGAGCGGGCCGAAGAGGTATTTTTGAGCGGTCGCCGTCTTAGGGGCTACAGCATCCGCCGAAAGCTGAAGTGTCATGTCAGAACCTCCCCTGGGAAAGGCTGAGTTTAGCCATCGACTGGGATGGGGACAAGGTTGGAGCTGCCGCTCCGCGCCCCGAAGACTAGGCCATCTTGTTGTTTCGCCAATGGTCTCGATCCGCCATGGCTTGAACCCGTGAACCTCTCGATAAAAAAGGTGGGGGCCCTCCGCTGTTAAAAAAGCGCACCACCCCAATTTACGACTAACATGTTAGTGTGCTAGCACACAGCGTACATACCTGCTTCGGAGACCTTCCGGTGACATCACGCTTTGGCCTTTCGGCCGCTCTCGCCACGCCTTTCGATGCCCGCGGGCAGATCGCCACCGCCCCCATGATCGCTCAGGCCGAAAGTTGCCTGGCGCAGGGTTGCGGCAGCGTGACGCTTTTCGGCACGACAGGGGAAGGCGCATCGGTGGGCACGACGGAGCGGCGGTCGGTGACCGAAGCCATGCTGGCTGCTGGAATCCTGCCGCATCAACTCGTTGCCGGCGTGCTGGTCGACGCCGCCGAAGACGCCGCCGAACAGGCACAGCATGCCTTGCAGCGCGGCGCCCGAAACATTCTGCTGGCCCCGCCAAGCTACTTCAAGAATGTCGGCGACGACGGCCTTTTCGGCTGGTTCTCCGCCGTCTTTGCCGCGCTCGGCCCCCTCGCCCGTGACGTGCTGCTCTACAACATCCCTTCGGTTACCATGGTGCAGCTTTCGCTTGGCCTGATCGGCCGGTTGCGCACTGCTTTTCCCGACGTGGTCGCCGGGGTGAAGGATTCCGGTGGAAATTGGAGCTACAGCGAGGCGCTGCTTGCCGCCCATGGCGATCTGGTGATCCTGATCGGCGATGAAAGGCATCTGGCGCGTGCGGTGCGAATGGGTGCTCAAGGCGCAATCTCGGGCATGGCCAATTTCGTCCCGGGCGAAATCCGCGCCATGGCCGAGGACGGGCGCGACGATCCTCGCGTCGAGAGTTTTGTGCTCGAATTGCTCAAACATCCGGTCACCCCGGCGGTAAAGGTGATGGTGGCGCGCAAGACCGGCGACGAGCGCTGGCTGGCGGTCCGTCCGCCGCTGGAGCCGATCGCGTTGCAAGGGCAGCAGCAGCTTGCCGCAGCCTATGACAGCTTGTTTACCAGGGAACCGGCCTGACCGGCAAAGAGAAGCGCGCCGATATGGAAGACGGCAACGAACCGACCACCCTCAGGGAGAAGGCCTATGCCAGCTTCACGCGGCATTTGCTGGCGCGCGACTTCAAGCCAGGCCAGTTCGTGTCGCAGCGTGAGCTGGTTGCCTTCACCGGACTGCCGCTCGGCGCCATTCGCGAGATCGTGCCGCGTCTCGAGGCGGAAGGACTGCTGACGACCATTCCGCAGCGCGGCATGCAGATCGCCCATATAGACATCAGCCTGATCCGCGAGGCCTTTCAGTTCCGCCTGTTCATGGAGCGTGAAGCGGTGGCGCTGTTTACGGTCAGCGCCTCCGACGCCGAGCTTGCCCGCTTGCGGCGCGAGCATGAGGACATGCTTGCCCGGGCGCTGGAGCAGACCCCGACGCCGGAGATGGAGGCCAAGGCGCAGACCATCGACTGGGCCATGCACGACACGTTCATCGATGCGCTGGGCAACGAGATCATCGCCAAGGCCTATCTGGTCAATTCGGTGAAGATCCGCCTGATCCACCAGGAACGGTTCCGTATCGACGGGCGCGTCGTGCCGGTCATGCGCGAGCACCTGGCGGTGATCGATGCGATGCAGAGCCGCGACCCTGGCAAGGCGGTCGAGGCCATTAGCCAGCATATCGATAAGGCGCGCCGGCTGGCGCTGCAAATCTGAGGAAGCATGAGCCGCGCCGCGGTCGCTGCGGCGCAATCGACAACGACAACAACCGGGAGGAAGAAAATGTCGTCCAATCTGTTCAACCCAACCAGGAGGCAACTCCTCCAGGGAACCGCCGCCCTTGCCGCCGCCGGCTTTGCCGGTGTTCGCCCAAGCTTTGCCGCCGGCGTCGACTGGAAGCGCTTTGCGGGAACGACGCTTGACGTCAATCTGGTGAAAAGCCCGCGCAGCGACACGCTGATAAAATACATCGCCGAGTTCGAGGAACTGACCGGGATCAAGGTCAATGCCGAAGCGACGCCGGAACAGCAGCAGCGCCAGAAGACGGTGATCGAACTCAGCTCCGGCAAGCCGAGCTTCGATGTCGTGCATCTGAGCTACCACGTGCAGAAGCGGCAGTTCGAAAAGGGCGGCTGGCTGGCCGACATATCAGGCTATCTCGCCGACCCGACCCTGACCGATCCTACGCTGGTGGAAACCGATTTCGCCGATGCCGGCATGCTGTTTGCCAAGGACGGCCAGGGCGTGCTGCGCTCGCTGCCGTTCTCAGTCGACTACTGGATCGTCTACTGGAACAAGGAATTGTTCGAGGCCAAGGGCCTCAAATACCCTGAAACCTTCGAGCAATTGGTGGCGGCCGCCGAAGCGCTGACCGACCCGTCGACCAACACCTACGGCTTTGTCGCCCGCGGCCTCAAGAACGCCAACACGCCGGTGTGGACGTCGCTTATGCTCGGCTACGACATGACGCCGCTCGACGACAAGGGCAAGCTGCGCACGACCTCGCCCGAGGCGGTCGAGGCGGCCAGCCTCTACCAGCGGCTGATGACCAAGTCGGCGCCTCCAGGCGTCACCGGATTCAACTGGGCCGAAGCCCAGTCCGCCTTCCTGCAAGGCAAGATCGGGATGTGGTTCGATGGCGTCGGCTTTGCCCCGCCAATGGAAAATCCGGAAAAGTCACGAGTTGTCGGCAAGGTTGGCTACGGCGTCATGCCCAAGGGGCCTAAGGCGCATGCCGCCGGCACCTTTGGCGACGGCCTCGGCGTGACGGCCGCCAGCGAGAAGAAGGAGGCCGCCTACCTCTTCTGCCAGTGGGCGATTTCGCCCGCGATGGGCGCGCGCCTGCTGCAGGCGGGTGCCGGCGTGCCGTTCCGCAAGTCGGTGCTGGAAAATCCCAAGGTGCGCGAAGGCGTCACCATGCCGGCGAGTTGGCTCGATGCCGTGGTCGGCTCGGGCAATGTCAGCCGGCTGTCGCTGCCGGTCATCATTCCGGTCACCGAGTTCCGCGACATCTATGGCGTGGCGCTGACCAATCTGATCGCCGGCGCCGATCCGGCGGAGGAACTGAAGAAGGCCACCGAGCAGTTCCAGCCGGTGCTCGACCGGAGCGAGCAAGGCTGATGTCCGCCATCACCCCAGAACGCACCGGGGTGACGACGCAAGCCATCGAAGGGAGCCAGACCATCCGGCTGGCTCCCAACTACTGGCCTTTCGTCGTCCCGGCGCTCGTCGTCGTCGGCGCCGTGATCGTCTTTCCCTGGGCCTTCACACTGTGGATGAGCGTCAACCGCTGGACCCTCGGCCAGGCGCGAAGCTTTGCCGGGATGGAAAATTACCTGCGGCTGGCCGTCGACCAACGCTTCTGGGAATCGCTTTTCCATACGCTGACCTACACGGCGCTTTCGGTTGCGGCGCCGATGTTCCTCGGCACTGTCGCGGCGCTGATCTTCGACGCCAAATTTCCGCTGCGCGGCCTGTTGCGCGGCGTCTTCGTCATGCCGATGATGGCAACGCCAGTCGCCGTGGCGCTGGTCTGGACGATGATGTTCCATCCCCAGCTCGGCGTGCTCAACTATCTGTTGTCGCTGGTCGGCATCCCGGCGCAGGAATGGATCTTTAATGCCAGGACGGTCATCCCGTCCCTGGTTGCGGTCGAGACATGGCAGTGGACGCCGCTGGTGATGCTGATCGTGCTGGGCGGCTTGGCCTCCGTGCCGCGCGAGCCCTTCGAGAGCGCCGAGATCGATGGCGCCAACGCCTGGCAGCAATTCCGCTATCTCACCTTGCCGATGATCGCGCCGTTCCTGATGATCGCGATGATCATCCGCACCATCGATGCGCTGAAAAGTTTTGACATCATCTATGCCATGACCCAAGGCGGACCGGGCACGGCCTCGGAAACCATCAACATCTATCTCTACAACACCGCCTTCTCCTACTACGACATCGGCTATGGCTCGGCCATGGCCGTGGTGTTCTTCATCGTCATCGTCGCGCTGTCCTTCATCCTGCTGATGCTGCGCCAGCGCTCCCAATGGATCGGGGTGGAGGGCAAATAGATGAGTTCACGGCTGCTCAACCGGATCGGGCTGTTTTTCGCGGCTCTGGTCTTCGTCTCGCCGGCGATCCTGTTCTTCCTCTGGATGATCTCGCTGTCGCTGAAGTTCGAGATCGACAACGGTGCATACCCGCCGATCCTGATCCCGGAACATCTCGCCTGGTCGAACTATGTGAAGGTATTCGAGGAGAACAATTTCCTGCTCTATTTCTGGAATTCGGTTCTGGTGACGGGCACGGCAACGTTGCTCGCGCTGCTCATCGGCGTGCCGGCCGGCTATGGCATCGCGCGGCTCAAGGCCGAACGCTCGGCGGTGGTCATCATGATCGCCCGCATGACGCCGGGGCTTTCCTATCTCATTCCGCTGTTCCTGCTGTTCCAGTGGGTCGGCATTCTCGGCACGCTGTGGCCGCAGATCATCATCCATCTGGTGGTGACGGTGCCGATCGTGGTCTGGGTGATGATCGGCTATTTCGAGACCACGCCGATGGAGCTGGAAGAAGCGGCCAACATCGATGGCGCCAGTTCCTGGCAGGTGTTCCGGCTGGTCGCCTTGCCCATCGCCAAGCCGGGCATTGTCGTCGCCTTCATCCTGTCGATCATCTTCTCATGGAACAATTTCGTCTTCGGCATTGTGCTCGCCAGCCGCGAGACCCGCACGCTGCCGGTCGCCGTCTACAACATGCTTTCCTACGAGCAGGTGAGCTGGGGTCCGCTCGCCGCCGCAGCACTTGTGGTGACGCTGCCGGTGCTGGTGCTGACCCTGTTCGCGCAAAGGCAGATCGTCGCCGGGCTGACCGCAGGCGCCGTCAAGGGCGGCTGAGGCACGGCCCCGACATCACTCATTTCCGGGAGAAATCCGATGGCATCGGTAACAATCAAGAACGTTCAGAAGGCTTTCGGAGCCGCCAAGATCATCCACGATGTCAGCGTCGACATCGCCGATGGCGAATTCGTCATCCTGGTCGGGCCGTCGGGCTGCGGAAAGTCGACGCTGCTGCGCATGATTGCCGGACTGGAAACGATCTCGGGCGGCAGGATCGCCATTGGCGATCGCGTCGTCAACAATCTCAGGGCGCGCGACCGAAACATCGCCATGGTGTTCCAGAACTACGCGCTCTATCCGCATATGACGGTGGCCGACAATATGGGCTTTGCCCTGAAGATCAAGAAAGCCGATCCGGCCGACACCGCCGGCCGCGTCGGGAGGGCCGCCAGCATTCTCGGCCTGGACAAGCTGCTCGACCGCTATCCGCGTCAGCTTTCCGGCGGCCAGCGCCAGCGCGTCGCCATGGGCCGCGCCATCGTGCGCGACCCGCAGGTGTTCCTGTTCGACGAGCCGCTGTCCAATCTCGACGCCAAATTGCGCGTGCAGATGCGCGGCGAGATCAAGGCGCTGCACCAGCGGCTGGGAACCACCACCATCTACGTCACCCACGACCAGATCGAGGCCATGACCATGGCCGACAAGATCGTCGTGCTGCATGACGGCCTTGTCGAGCAGATCGGCGCGCCGCTCGATCTCTACGATCGCCCGGCCAACCTCTTCGTTGCCGGCTTCATCGGCTCGCCGGCGATGAATTTCATTCGCGGCCATGTCGAGGAAGGCGTTTTCCGCAGCGCCGGTGGACTGATCTTGCCGCTGCCAGAAGGCATCGACCTGACCAACATTCCCGGCGACGACCTCATCTACGGCATTCGCCCCGAACATATCCGTGCGACGACCGCCAAAGGAATCCCCGGCACGATCGTGCTTCTGGAAGCAACGGGTTCGGAAATCTTTGCCCGGGTCGACTGCGCCGGAGAAGAAATCTCCTGCCTTTTCCGCGAGCGGCTGGCACTGAAACAGGGCGAGCAGATGCGCATCGAGATCGACCGCGCCTGCGCTCATCTGTTCGACGTCAAGACTGGGCGGCGATTGTAGGCGGCGATGGGGGCTGCTGACAGCGAGCGACTTCCGCACGAAATATTTCTGGTGAGCGCGTCGGGGTTCGAACCCGAGACCTACTGATTAAAAGTCAGTTGCTCTACCGGCTGAGCTACGCGCTCCCGCGGGCTCTAAAGGCCGCCCTCGAAATTGCGCGGAACATAGGGAGAGTGCCGCGACCGGTCAACCGGAAAAAGATGGCCGTTCGACCGGGGTTTCAGCCATCGCCAGACGCGCCGCAAATTGCGTCGTCACCAGCCCGGTGAGCCGCTCCCGCAACGTGGTCGCCGCTTCGATCTGTTGGCGCGCGAAACGCGCCTTTTCTCACGCGCCAAATTCGAGAAACATTACAAATCAGCAACTTACTGTTTTGGTGGGAACCATCGCACGAGCGGGCCGTTTTCGTCTCACAAGGGACGTCAACCACCCTTCAAGGAGAAGATCATGAACAAGATCGCAACGGGTCTACTGGCGACCACCCTGTCAATTTCGTTTGCCGCGGCCGCCGCTATGCCGGCCAATGCCGCCCAGATGTTCGTGCCCCAGTCATCAGCAACTTCGTCCGACATCGTGAATGTGGGCGATTCTCGTCATGACAACTGGCGGTGGATGCGCCATGGCAACCGCAATTCCGGCAATCGCGATTTCCGCGTAGGCCGCCAGTTCTCGCGCAACAATGATGGCGGCAGCTATTGGAATGGCCATCGCGGCTATCGCGAATATCACCGCGGCTATCGCCGTCACGGCGACTACTGGTTCCCGCTGGCTGCCTTCGCCACCGGCGCCTTGATCACCGGTGCGATCGTCAACAGCGAGAACAACCGCGGCGATGCCCATGTGCAGTGGTGCTACGACCGCTATCGGTCGTACCGCGCTTCGGACAACACATTCCAGCCCAATTACGGCCCGCGTCGACAGTGCAATTCGCCCTATTGAGCTGAGTTGGTACCAAGTGTTGAGTAGAAAAGCCTGCGCCGGCAACGGCGCGGGCTTTTCCGTAGGTTGCTTGGGTACGGGCGCGGCGGATTAGCTGGCCCAATTGACGCTCTTGAAGATCAGATACAGGGCTCCGCCTTCACCACGCGGAGAACGGTATGCGCCGAGGCCGTTGCAGATTCGAACCGCAGCTGCGGTCATTTTCCAGCCGAGCACTTCCAGGTCGTTGTTCAAATCTATCGCATAGGGTTGAGCCAGCTCATCAATGGAATGCTCCTGTCCGAAAGACCGAACCAGCTCTGCGTCGGCAAGCAGGTCGCCAGGCAGGTTTGAATTTGCCCAAGCCCAGAGCCAGTTGCTGGCCTTGGCACTCGTCGATCCGGCGATTTGGATTTCGGCGACGACCTTGGTGATGCCGTTGTCCGAGAACAGAAGCTTTCCTTCTGTCAGATCATAGTCATAGCGAGGCCAACTGCCGAGTCGGAACTCCTGCTGCAAGCGTGCATTCTTTGCATCCAATTGTTCGACAGCCTCGTCGCGCCAGGCCCCATACCAGTGTGGATTCATCCCCTTCCCCCGCCATGATTTACTACCGCGCGCTCAGCGTCCGGCGCACCGCATTGCGCCAGCCCGCGAGCTTTGCCGAGCGCACCGTGGCATCCATGTCCGGCTTGAAGCGGCGCTCGAGCGCCCAGCTCTTGGCAAAATCCTTCGCCTTCGGCCACACGCCTGCTTTCGAGCCGGCAAGCCACGCCGCACCCAGCGCCGTCGTCTCCAGAATGGTCGGGCGATCGACCGGCGCATCGAGGATATCGGCCAGCCGCTGCATGGTCCAGTCGGAGGCCACCATGCCGCCGTCGACGCGAAGCACGGTTTTGGCCGACGCCCCCTTCCAGTCCTTGCGCATGGCGTCGAGGAGATCGCGCGTCTGGTAGGCGACGGATTCCAGCGCCGCGCGGGCAAACTCCGCCGGGCCTGAGTTGCGCGTCAGCCCGAAGATCGCGCCACGCGCC
Source organism: Mesorhizobium sp. M0052 (assembly GCF_040323255.1). Lineage (NCBI taxonomy): Bacteria > Pseudomonadati > Pseudomonadota > Alphaproteobacteria > Hyphomicrobiales > Phyllobacteriaceae > Mesorhizobium > Mesorhizobium sp. M0052. Next base: position 42,615 of record NZ_JAMYUS010000009.1, read on the forward strand.
TCGGCGTCCCAATGCGGCGCGCCGAGACCGACGAAAGCCGGCACCAGATAGACGTTCTGCGTGGGGTCGGCGGTTGCCGCCAAAACGCCGCTATGCTCGGCCTTGCCGATCACCTTGATGCCGTCGCGCAGCCATTGCACGGCGGCACCGGCGATGAAGATCGAGCCTTCCAAGGCATAGGTAGTCTTGCCGTTCAGCCGATAGGCGATGGTGGTCAACAGCCGGTTCTTCGAGCGCACCAGATCGGCGCCGGTGTTGAGCAGCGCAAAGCAGCCGGTGCCATAGGTCGATTTCATCATGCCTGGCTCGAAACAGGCCTGGCCGATGGTCGCTGCGTGCTGATCGCCGGCCACGCCAAGGATTTTGATTTCGGCGCCAAACAGGCCTTTTTCCGTCACACCGTAGTCGTCGGCACAATCCTTGACCTCAGGCAGCATCGCCACCGGGATGCGCAGGATGGAGAGCAGCTCGTCGTCCCAGACATTTTTCTCGATGTTGTAGACCAGCGTGCGCGAGGCGTTGGTGGCATCCGTCGCATGCACCTTGCCGCCGGTCAGCCGCCAGATCAAAAAACTGTCGATGGTGCCGGCGAGCAGTTCGCCCTTTTCGGCGCGCTTTCTCGCACCTTTTACCTTGTCCAGCATCCAGGCGATCTTGGTGCCGGAGAAATAGGGATCGAGCAGAAGGCCGGTCTTTTTGGTGAACTTTTTCTCCAGGCCGTGTTTTTTCAGCTTCTGGCACAGCGGCGCGGTGCGGCGGTCCTGCCAGACGATGGCATTGTGGATCGGCTTGCCGGTCGCCTTGTCCCAGATGACGACGGTTTCGCGCTGGTTGGTGATGCCGATCGCCGCCACATCCGAGGCCTCGCGGCCGGCGGCCTTCAGCGCGCCTTTGACCGTCGCGACGACGCTTGCCCAGATCTCTTCCGGATCATGCTCGACCCAGCCGGAGGCAGGATAATGCTGCGTGAATTCCTGCTGCTTGCTGCCGGCGACCTTCATCGCGCCGTCGAACAGGATCGCCCTGGTCGATGTCGTACCCTGGTCGATTGCAAGGATGTATCCGGTCATTAGTCCTCCCGGTAGCTCGCCTATACAAACAGGGGAGACGGCAAGATGCCGCCTCCCCGTTCACTATGATCCTGGCGGGTACGCCAAGATTACTTCTGCCAGCTCTTCACCAGTTCGTCGTAGTTGATGGTGATCGGCTTTTCCTTCTCGTTCTCGATCTTCAGCTGAGGCGCGAGATTGCCATTCTTGACCGCGTCGGCGTTCCAGTAGGCGAGGTCATGCTCTTCGGCCATCTTCGGGCCGATATCGCCCTGGACGCCCGACTTCTCGATGCGGGTCATGACTTTTTCCTGCTCGGCGCAGAGCGAGTCCATGGCTTCCTGCGCCGTCTTGGCGCCGGACGAGGCATCGCCGATCGCCTGCCACCAGAGCTGTGCCAGCTTCGGATAATCGGGCACGTTGGTGCCGGTCGGCGACCACTGAACGCGGGCCGGCGAGCGGTAGAACTCGATCAGACCACCGAGCTTCGGCGCACGTTCGGTGAAGCTCTTGTCGTGGATCGTGCTTTCGCGGATGAAGGTCAAGCCGACATGGCTCTTCTTCACGTCGACCGTCTTCGAGGTCACGAACTGCGCGTAGAGCCAGGCGGCCTTGGCGCGGTCGGTCGGCGTCGACTTCATCAGCGTCCAGGAACCCACGTCCTGATAGCCGAGCTTCATGCCGTCCTTCCAGTAGACGCCATGCGGCGACGGGGCCATGCGCCACTTCGGCGTACCGTCGTCGTTCAGCACCGCCTTGGCGCCGGCGTCGACCATCGAAGCGGTGAAGGCGGTGTACCAGAATATCTGCTGCGCGACCGCACCCTGTGCCGGCACCGGGCCGGATTCGGAGAAGGTCATGCCCTGGGCTTCGGCCGGAGCGTAGGCCTTCAGCCAGTCGAGGTATTTCTGGATCGAGTAGACGGCAGCCGGGCCGTTGGTGTCGCCGCCGCGCGCCGTGCAGGAGCCGACCGGCTGTGATTTCTCGTTGACCTTGATGCCCCATTCGTCGACCGGCAGGCCGTTCGGCAGGCCCTTGTCGCCGTTGCCGGCCATCGACAGCCAGGCATCAGTGAACCGCCAGCCGAGCGACGGGTCCTTCTTGCCGTAGTCCATGTGGCCATAGACCTTCTTGCCGTCGATCTCGCGGCCGGTGAAGAACTCGGCGATGTCCTCATAGGCCGACCAGTTGACGGGAACGCCGAGGTCGTAGCCGTATTTCGCCTTGAAGTCGGCCTTGTTCTTCTCGTCGTTGAACCAGTCGTAACGGAACCAGTAGAGGTTGGCGAACTGCTGGTCGGGCAGCTGATAGAGCTTCTTGTCCGGCGCGGTGGTGAAGGAGGTGCCGATAAAATCCTTCAGGTCGAGGTTCGGATTGGTAACGTCCTTGCCCTCGCCCGCCATCCAGTCGGTCAGGTTGCGGACCTGCTGGTAGCGCCAGTGGGTGCCGATCAGGTCGGAATCGTTGACCCAGCCGTCATAGAGGTTCTGGCCGGTCTGCATCTGGGTCTGGATCTTCTCGACGACGTCGCCTTCCTGGATGACGTCATGCGTGATCTTGATGCCGGTGATGGCGGTAAAGGCCGGCGCCAGAACCTGCGATTCATACTGGTGGGTGGCGATGGTTTCGGACACGACCTTGATGTCCATGCCGGCGAAAGGCTTCGCGGCATCGATGAACCACTGCATTTCTGCTTCCTGGCCGGCGCGGTCGAGCGTCGACAGCGGGCCGATTTCCTTGTCCAGAAACGCCTTGGCCTCATCCATTCCGGCGTAGGCGTTGCCTACCCCGAGCAACAGGACAAGGGCAGTTGTTGATGTTAAAAATTGCCGTCGCATAGGTTTCCTCCACATTTAGGTTTCAAGTGTGATCTGGAACGGCCGCCGGCACGCGGTCGCTCCAACAGTTTCCCCCTCTATACGTAGCGGAACACGCCGACGGCGTAGACCACGGAGAGAGCGAGAGCCCACCACAGGTTGGATCCGACAAGACCCAGCCAAGCGAGATGGATAAAGGCGCTGCCAAGCAGCGACAGAAAAAGACGGTCGCCGCGCGTCGTCTCGAAGCGCAGGATGCCGACGCGCGGATTGCCGCCCGGCGAGGCAAATTCCCAAAACGCCATGCCGCACAGCAGCAGGAGAATGGTGCCGAAGAACGCCGCCGTCGGCCACGTCCACGCCATCCAGGTGAGGTCGAGATTCATGGTGACACCCTCCCCAGGGCAAAGCCCTTGGCGGTGGTGGTGAGGATGAACCCGTGCGTTTGTTTCATCACACCCTCCCCAGGGCGAAGCCCTTGGCGATGTAGTTGCGGACAAACCAGATGACGAGCGCGCCGGGGATCAGCGTCAGCACGCCGGCGGCGGCAAGCAGGCCCCAGTCCATGCCGGCGGCCGAGACGGTGCGGGTCATGGTGGCGGCGATGGGCTTGGCATCGGTGGTCGTCAGCGTGCGAGCGATCAAAAGCTCGACCCATGAGAACATGAAGCAGAAGAAGCACGCGACACCGATGCCGCTGGCGATCAGCGGCATGAAAATCCTGACGAAGAAGCGCGGGAAGGAGTAGCCGTCGATATAGGCTGTTTCGTCGATCTCTTTGGGCACGCCCGACATGAAGCCTTCGAGGATCCACACCGCCAGCGGCACATTGAACAGGCAGTGCGCCAGCGCCACGGCGATGTGGGTGTCGATCAGGCCGAAAGCCGAATAGAGCTGGAAGAACGGCAGCGCGAACACTGCCGGCGGCGCCATGCGGTTGGTCAACAGCCAGAAGAACAGATGCTTGTCGCCGAGGAAGCGGTAACGCGAAAAGGCGTAGGCCGCCGGCAGCGCGGCGGCCACCGAGATCACCATGTTCATCACCACATAGGTGATCGAGTTGATGTAGCCCGAGTACCAGGAGGCGTCGGTAAAGATGGTGACGTAGTTGGCGATCGTAGGCTGATGCGGATAGAGCGTCAGCGAGGAGACGATCTCGGCATTGGTCTTGAAGCTCATGTTGATGAGCCAGTAGATCGGCAGCAGAAGCACGATGATGTAGATCGTCGGCACGATCCACCACCAGCGCGATTCCTCGCCGCGCTTGCGCATCAGCCGGGCGACCTGATCCTGCGAAAGCGTGCTCGCCAATTTTCCCGAAGCGGTGGTTTCGCTCACTCTGTCGGCTCTTTCGTTGGCGCCGCTCATCTCAGCGCTCCGCGTCGTAGTTGGTCATCACGGTGTAGAACACCCACGACAACAACAGGATGATCAGGAAGTAGACCAGCGACATGGCGGCCGCCGGACCGAGGTCGAACTGGCCGAGCGCGGTCTTGACGAGGTCGATCGACAGGAAGGTGGTCGAGTTGCCGGGGCCGCCGCCGGTGACGACGAAGGGCTCGGTGTAGATCATGAAGCTATCCATGAAGCGCAACAGCACGGCGATCAAAAGCACACGCTGCATCTTCGGCAGCTGGATATAACGGAACACCGCCCAGCGCGAGGCGCCGTCGATCTTGGCCGCCTGGTAGAAGGCATCCGGGATCGAAACCAGGCCGGCATAGCAGAGCAGCACGACAAGGCTGGTCCAGTGCCAGACGTCCATGATGATGATGGTGACCCAGGCGTCGAACGGATCCTGCACGTAATTGTAGTCGATGCCGAGCGCGTTGACGTAGTAGCCGAGCAGGCCGATGTCGTTGCGGCCGAAGACCTGCCAGATGGTGCCGACGACGTTCCACGGAATGAGCAGCGGCAACGACATAAGCACCAGGCAGACCGGCACGCCCCAACCCTTCTTCGGCATGTTGAGCGCGATGAAGATGCCGAGCGGCACTTCGATGGCCAGGATGATGAAGGAGAAGATCAGGTTGCGCACCATGGCTTCCCAGAAGCGGCTGGACGACAGCAGTTCCTCGAACCACTGGGTGCCTGCCCAGAAGAAGACGTTGTTGCCGAAGGTGTCCTGCACCGAATAGTTGACGACCGTCATCAGCGGAATGACGGCCGAGAACGCCACCAGCACCAGCACCGGCAGCACCAGGAACCAGGCCTTGTTGTTCCAGGTCTTTTCCATCTATGCCCCCATCTCGACACGCCCCATCTCAACCAGCCAGGAATCGGCATAGATGTTGATGCCGGCCGGATCGAAGCGAACCTTTGGGTCGGCCGGCACGCTCTCGTCCTCGCCGATGACGGCAGCGATCTCGCGGCCTTCGAGGCTGGCGCGCACCACCTTGTGGCGGCCGAGATCCTCGACCTTGCTTATTTTAACCGCCATGCCCTCGCGGCCGAGCCTGACATACTCGGGGCGGATGCCGAGTTCGATGGCGCCGGAGCTCCCAGCGGCGGTCTTTGGCGCGCCGGGCAACTCGATGCGCTGACTGCCAATGGTCGCAGTCTTGCCGTCGATCGCCACCGGCATGACGTTCATGCCGGGCGAGCCGATGAAGTAACCGACGAATGTGTGGCGCGGGCGCTCAAACAATTCAGCCGGCGTGCCGATCTGGACGATGCCGCCATCATACATGACGACGACCTGGTCGGCGAAGGTCAGCGCCTCGGTCTGGTCATGGGTGACATAGACCATGGTGTAGCCGAAGCGGCGGTGCAGTTGCTTCAACTGCGATCGCAGCACCCATTTCATGTGCGGATCGATAACCGTCAGCGGTTCGTCGAACAGGATGGCATTGACATCCGAGCGCACCAGGCCGCGGCCGAGCGAGATCTTCTGCTTCTGGTCGGCGGTCAGGCCCCTCGCCTTCTTCTTCGCCCACGACGCCAGGTCGATCATCTCCAGCGTCTCGCGCACCTTGCGGTCGACATCGGCCTCCGGCACGCCGCGATTGCGCAGCGGGAAGGCAAGATTGTCGTAAACGGTCATGGTGTCGTAGATGACCGGGAATTGGAACACCTGCGCGATGTTGCGCTCCTGCGTCGACAGATTGGTGACGTCCTTGCCGTTGAACAACAACTCACCGTGCGAGGGGTGCAGAAGTCCCGAAATGATGTTGAGCAGCGTGGTCTTGCCGCAACCCGAGGGCCCAAGCAGCGCATAGGCGCCGCCATCCTCGAATGTGTGGTGCACTTCCCGCAGCGCAAAATCGGCATCCTTCTGCGGATTGGGCAGGTAGGAGTGCCTGACATGGTTGACGTCGATGCGCGCCATCTCTTCCCCCTCAGGCCGCAAGCTTCGGCGCGGCGACGGCGCTGCCGTTGCTGTCGAAGACCATGATGTGGCGCGGATCGATAAACACCTCGATCTCGGCGTCCGGCTCGAAATCGCGGATGCCGTGGGCCAGCATGACCCAGCGCGCATCGGCAAAATCGAGGTGGATGAAGCTTTCCGAGCCGGTGATCTCGGTGATCGTCACCTTGGCGCGCACCGGCACCGCGGCAGCGTTGGGCCGCTCCAGCGACAGATGATGCGGCTGAAAGCCGATCGTGTAATTGGCGTCGGCAATGCCGGCGAGTTCGGCCGGCACCGGCAGCTTGACGCCGCCCTCGAGCAGGAAATCCGGGCCCTTCTTGGCCAGCACGATGGTGTTGAGCGGCGGATCGGCAAAGGTTTTCGCCGTCACCAGGTCGATCGGCTTGCGGAAGACGTCGATGGTCGGCCCGAATTGGGTGATCCGCCCCTCGGACAGCGTCGCCGTATTGCCGCCGAGCAGCAAGGCTTCATGCGGCTCAGTCGTGGCGTAGACGAAAATGGTGCCGGCGGCGGCAAATATCTTGGGCAGTTCGGCGCGCAGCTCCTCGCGCAATTTGTAGTCGAGATTGGCGAGCGGCTCGTCGAGCAGCACCAGGCTGGCATTCTTGACGATGGCGCGGGCCAGCGCCGTACGCTGCTGCTGTCCGCCGGACAGGCTGAGCGGCGTGCGGTCGAGATAGGGTGTGAGCTTCAGAAGCCCTGCCGCGTTGCGGACTTCCTTGTCGATCTTGGCCTGGTCGGTGCCGGCGACGCGCAACGGCGAGGCGATGTTCTCGTAGACGGTCATCGCGGGGTAGTTGATGAACTGCTGATAGACCATGGCGATCTTGCGCTGCTGCACCGGCATGCCGGTGACATTCTGGCCGTCGAACCAGACTGAACCGGTGGTCGGCACGTCGAGCCCGGCCATCAGCCGCATCAGACTTGTCTTGCCCGACAGTGTCGGCCCGAGCAAAACGTTGAGCGAGCCGTGCTGAAGCGTCAGCGACACGTCGCGGATATGCTCCACCGCGCCGACCATCTTCGTCACGTTTCTCAGTTCCAGCATGATGCCTCCTCCCAGGCTTTGTGCATCAATCGCCTTCCCTATTCCGCTGCCGCGACATGGCGCCGGCTGATGCCGCGCATGAATTCGTCAAGCGCCGAGGCCTGTTCGCGGCTGAGATGCAGACCGCGCTTGGTGCGACGCCACAATACATCTTCGGCGGTCAGCGCCCATTCATTTTCGCTGAGGTAGCGTACCTCGGCCTCATAGAGATCGGCGCCGAAATTGCGGCCGAGATCGGCGTTCGACTTGGCAAGGCCGAGCAGCACTTGCGCGCGCGTGCCGTAAAGCCTGGTCAACCGACGCGCCAGGCGCTGGTCGAGGAAAGGATAGGCGCTCTTCAGCTTCGCCACCTGGACGTCGAAACCGGTGGCCGGGAAATCGCCGCCCGGCAAGGGCGCGTTCGCCGTCCACGGCTTGCCGCGCTTGCCGAGAAAACCTTCGACCTTTTCCAGCATCGATTCCGACAACCGGCGGTAGGTGGTGATCTTGCCGCCGAAAGCGTTGACGATCGGCGCCTTGCCCCCGCCGCCATCGGCTTTCAGCACATAGTCGCGGGTCGCTTCCTGCGCCTTCGAAGCGCCGTCGTCATAGAGCGGGCGCACGGCAGAATAGGTCCAGACGATATCGGGACGCGTCACGGCTTCAGCAAAATATTCGCTCGCCGCCGCGCAGAGATAGTCGATCTCGGTGTCGCTGATCTTCACGTCATGCGGATCGCCGGGATAGTCGCGATCGGTGGTGCCGATCAGCGTAAATTCTTCCTCGTAAGGGATGGCGAAGATGATGCGCCCGTCCTTGTTCTGGAAGAAGTAGGCGCGCGGATCATCGAACTTCTTTTTGATGACGATATGACTGCCCTGCACCAGGCGCACATTGTGCACGTCGTTCTGGCCCACGGTGGTCGACAGGACGTGGTCGACCCACGGACCGGCGGCATTGACCAGCAGCCGGGCCTTGACCTCCTCTGCCTCTCCCGTCTGCACGTCTTCCACGCGGATCGCCCACAGATCGCCTTCGCGCCGCGCCCCGACGACTTTCGTGCGGGTGCGGATGGTGGCGCCGCGGTCGGCGGCGTCACGCGCGTTCAATGCCACCAGCCGGGCATCGTTGACCCAGCCGTCCGAGTACTCGAAAGCCTTGTGAAACAGCGGCTTCAGCGGCTTGCCCGCCGGATCCTTGGACATGTCCAGTGTCCGGGTCGCCGGCAGCAATTTGCGGCCACCAATATGATCGTAGAGGAACAGGCCGAGCCGGATCAGCCAGGCCGGGCGCAGGCCCTTGGCGTAGGGCAGCACGAAGCGCATCGGCCAGATGATGTGCGGCGCGTTCTTCCACAGAACCTCGCGCTCCATCAGCGCCTCGCGCACCAGCCGGAACTCGTAGAATTCGAGGTAGCGCAGACCGCCGTGGATCAGCTTGGTCGAGCCGGAGGAGGTTCCGCTGGCAAGATCGTTCATCTCGGCCAGAAATACCGAAAAGCCCCGCCCAACGGCGTCGCGGGCGATGCCGCAGCCATTGATGCCGCCACCGATGACGAAGATGTCACGGACTGCGTCCACAAAGCCCTCCCGCGATTTCGCATTGCAGCATTTTTAGGTTTTTACGAAACCGTAGCGGGATTATTTCGAAATAAGAACGAATGTCAAACGAAATGTAACGGGACCGTGATCGATAGCTTAGCCGAGCGACGTTTCGATCAATTGAACCTCCGCTTCCTCGCAGATCTTGCGCACCGACGGGATGTCGCAACGGTCGGTGATGAAGGTGTTGACTTGCGAGAGATGGCCGATGCGAACCGGCGCGGTGCGTTCGAACTTGGTCTGGTCGGAGACCAGGATGACATGCCTGGCATTGGCGATAATGGCTTGCGCCACTTTCACTTCGCGAAAGTCGAAATCGAGCAACGCGCCGTCATGGTCGATGGCCGAGGCGCCGATCACCGCATAGTCGACCTTGAACTGCCTGATGAAATCGACCGCGGCCTCGCCGACAACGCCGCCGTCGGAGCCACGCACGACGCCGCCGGCGATTACCACCTCGATCGAAGGATAGATGCGCATCCTGTTGGCAACATTGATATTATTGGTGATGACCATCAGCCCGGTATGGTCGAGCAGCGCCTTGCTGACCGACTCGGTCGTGGTGCCGATGTTGATGAACAGGGAGGCGTTGTCGGGTATCAGCCTGGCCGCCGCGCGGCCGATGGCCTCCTTCTCGTCGGCGGCAATCTTGCGGCGCGCCTCATACTCCATGTTCTCGATGCCGGACGGGAACAGGGCCCCGCCATGGATGCGCGTCAGCAGCCGCTGGTCGCAGAGATCGTTGAGGTCCTTGCGGATGGTCTGTGGCGTCACGTTGAAATGCGTGGCGAGGTCATCGACCAGCACACGGCCATGGTCCTTCGCCATCTGGATGATCTCGGCATGGCGCGGCGACAAATACACTGAGAACCTCCCGTTTTCGTTTTTCTTGTTTGTAGCTGAAAACGAAAGCAATGAAAAGGGAGACGCCGGCTAATGAAATATCGATGATTGCAAAGGCGAACCGGGCAGATACGGCTCAGACCCGCTCCGCCACCTTGCGGGTGACAGCCGCGACTTTACCTGGCGAGCGGATCATCAGGAAATTGCCGGACCAGTATCCCGGGATCCGCCAAGTGCCTTTGATCTCGGTTGCATCACCGTTGATGATGCCGCTGTAGTGAATCGGGTGCGCCTTCAATTCGGCCTTGTCGTATGTCTTGGTAAAGGAGACGGCGTTGCCCTCTCGCTGCCCCTGCAGGCTTGCGTATCTTGCCGTGCTGGTCGCCGCCGGTTCGTGGGTCATCCCCGTCAAGCTGGTTGCCGTCTCGATCAGCGTTGCAACGAAGGAAACCGGCGGCAGTTCGCGCGGATAGAAATAGCGCCCGCTCCAGACGCCCGTCAGATTCTGGCTAACCCCTTCAGCCCTTCCGGCCATATGCTTGCTCGCAAGTCCTTGCTGGCTTGCCCCGGCGGCGGCAACCACCCGGGCAATCCCTGTCAGTCCTTCGGGGATCTTGCACACTCGCAGATGACAGTGAAGGCGGTATCGACATCGGCCGCGGTTGTCTCGAACTGGCCTGCCTGGAAGCGGATGGCGACCCGCCCATCGACACGCGTCTGCGTCAGGTAGATACGGCCGTCATCGTTGATGGCGTCGACCAGACGCAGATTGTGCTCGTCGCAGTCAGCGCCGGATGTGGCGCGATGCCGGAACGAGAACAGCGACAGCATCGGCTGGCTGGCGAGCTCGAAATCCTCCTCCTCGGCCAGGCGCGCTGCTATGCCTTCGCTCCAGGCGACGTGATTGCGGATCATGGTGCGCAGCGCCTCGAGGCCATGGGCGCGCAGCAGGAACCACAGCTTCAGCGCCCGGAAGCGACGGCCGAGAGGCACCGACCATTCGGAGTAGTTGATGATGCCGTCATGGCCGCGAGTTTTCAGATAATCCGGCTTGATCGCCAGCGTGCGCACGAGATCCTCCGGCTGGCGGACGAACTGGATCGAGCAGTCGAATTGCGCGCCCAGCCATTTGTGCGGGTTGAAGACGATCGAGTCCGCGCGCTCGACACCGGTCCAGAAATGCCGGTATTCCGGACAGATCATCGCCGATCCGGCCCAGGCGGCGTCGATATGCAGATAGAGCCCCTGGCGTTTGGCCACCGCGGCCACTTCAGCGATGTCGTCGGTGCCGCCGGTGCTGGTGCCGCCGACGCACGCGATGATGCCGGCCGGCAACAGGCCGGCCGCGCGGTCGGCAACAATCGCCGCTTCCAAAGCCGCGGTATCCATGGCGCGGTAGGTGCCGGCGACGGGAATGCGGACGAGGTTTTCCTCGCCAATGCCGGCGACCCAGATGGCGCGGTCGATCGAGGTGTGCACCTGGTCGGAGGAATAGACGCGCAGCCTGCCCTGCCCGGAAAGACCCTTCTTGTTGCCCTGCCAGTCGAGCGTGCGCTCGCGCATGGTCAACACGGCGGCCAGCGTCGCCGATGATGCGGAGTCCTGGATCACGCCGGAAAAGCCTTCGGGCAGGCCGAGCGCCTGGCGCATCCAGTCGACGATGCGTGTCTCAAGCTCTGTCGCCGCCGGCGAAGTCTGCCACAGCATGCACTGCGCGGCCATCGCAGAGACCAGATATTCGGCCACCACCGAGACGGGTGCTGCATTGGCCGGGAAATAAGCAAAGAAACGCGGATGCTGCCAATGCGTCATGCCGGGCACGATCTTGGCTTCGAAATCGGCGAAGATCGTCTCCATCGATTCCGCGGCCTCCGGCGGAGAAGCTTCGATGCTCCTGAAGATCTCGCCCGGCGCTACGGCAGGTCGCACGGGCCGATCGCGAAGGCCGGCGCGGTAATCAGCGCCCCAGTCGGCGGCGCGCCTCGACCAGTCGCGGAATTGCTCGTTGTCCATGGATCCTCCCGACGCGCCGATCAGCCCAGCCGTTTGAATTTTGATTAACATGTTAAATAGAGACAGGCAACCGCGACGAAGGTTCCCGCGCTACCCCGGAAAATCCGGCAGGCTGGCAAAGGCTGTCTTCAACGCGTTCGACCAGCCTTCGGAAATAGCACGATAATATCGATCGTCCTGGCCGATGCGCTTTTTCAAACCCACCGTGAACGTGTCCTCCTCCAGGAACAGAAGGTCGAGAGGCAGGCCGACGGACAGGTTCGATTTCAGCGTCGAATCGAACGATACCAGCAAGAGCTTGACCGTTTCAGCCAGGCTCATCGTCCTTTCATAGGCACGGATGATGATCGGCTTGCCGTATTTGGTCTCGCCGATCTGGAAGAACGGCGTGTCGTCAGTGGATTCGATGAAATTTCCCTCGGGATAGATCATGAACAGCCGTGGCGGGCTGCCCTTGATCTGGCCGCCGAGGATGAAGGAGGCGTTGAAATAGGAATCTGCTTTTTCGCCGGCAGGCGACGAACTGGCGATGACTTCCTTGACGGTGTCGCCGACCAGCCGCACCGTCTGGTACATGGATGGGGTCTCGAGCAACGTCGCGTGGCGTTCCGCCACCGCCTTGGTGCGCTCGTCGAGCAGGCTGACCACGGCCTGCGTCGTGGCCAGATTGCCGGCCGACATCAGCACGATGACGCGCTCGCCTGGCTCTTCCCAGACATGCATCTTCTTGAAAGTGGAGATCGAATCCATCCCGGCATTGGTGCGCGTGTCCGACATGAACACGAGCCCACGATCGATCTTGAGGCCGACGCAATAAGTCATGGAATCTCTTCAGGCAGCGATCTTGCCGGAGACTACTGCTCTACCGTGACGGTGACTGCAAGCTGTTCCTCCGCCTGTCCCAGTCGAATTCCCGACACCGGCGAGGCGTCGCGATAATCACGGCCGGTGGCTACCCTGACATAGCGTTCATCGGGGGAAATGCCGTTGGCGGCGTCGAAGGCGACCCAGCCGAGACCCTGAACATGAGCTTCGGCCCAGGCATGGCTTGCCGCCTGCTCGATGGCCGCATCCATCATCAGATAGCCACTGACATAGCGGGCCGGAAAACCCATAACGCGGGCTGCGGTGACAAAGATGTGGCTGTGATCCTGGCAAACGCCGGTCTTCAGCGCCAATGCCTCTTCCGCCGGGGTCGTCACGCTGGTGGTGCCCGGCGTGTAGGCGACGCGCTCGACGATCAGCGCCATCAGCCGATGCAGCCTTTCGATGTCGGTACCTTTGCCGACCGCCGCGGCAAGCTCGCTTATGCCCTCGCCGGGGATGGTCAAAGCTGTCTCCTGGCTGAACAGCCACAGCGGCGCAAAGCCGTGATGCGGACCCGAGACGCCCGCTGTGTCGCGCGTGACAACCTCGCCGGAGGCCTCGACGGTGATGAAGTCGCGCTCGCCCTCGACGCTCAACAGCCTGTTATCGTTGCCGAAATGGTCGTTAAAGCGGACTTCCTCGCGCGCGCCCTCGATCTTCAGCGCCCAGGACAGCACGGTCTGCGTCGGGCCACTGACCGGTAACAGGCGTAGCCGCTGCAACAGATAGTGCACCGGCGCGTCGTAGCGGTATTCGGTACGGTGGGTGATCTTGAGCCGCATGCCTATTTTCCGTTTGTAAGCATGATCTTATCCGAAAACCGGGTCCCACTTGTCGCTAGCGCGGTCCTCCGGTTCGCGATCATGCTCAATTGAACCGGTAATCTTGTGCGATCTCTTCGCCAAGCTTGGTGTTGTCTTGAATGAACCTGGCCAGGAATTCGTGCAGGCCGGCGTCGAATATGTCCTTGATCGACCCTGCCTGCAGCATCGCCTGTGTCCTGTCGACGGTGGCGTGGCAGGCATGACGGTCGCCATAGTCGTCGCCGAGGAACTTCAGATGCTCGGCAAGAAAACGATAACAGAAGGTCAGCGAACGCGGCATGCGCACATTGAGGATCAGATAGTCGGCAATGTTGGTGGGTTTGTAGTCGGCCTCATAGACCCAGCGATAGGAACGGTGCGCCGACACCGAGCGCAGGATCGATTCCCATTGGTAGTTGTCGAGGCTCGAGCCGACCCAGGAGATCGACGGCAGCAGCACGTAGTATTTCACGTCGAGGATGCGTGCCGTGTTGTCGGCCCGCTCGACATAGGTGCCGAGTTGTGAGAAGTCGAAGATCTCGTTGCGCAGCATCGTGCCGTAGAACGAGCCGCGGATCAGCGCCGTCTCGCGTTTGATGGCGTCGAGCACACTCGGCAGGTCGCGCTCGTCGATCGGCTTTGCCAGCATGCGCTTCAGGGCCATCCAGGCTTCGTTGATGCTCTCCCAGGTCTCGCGCGTCAGCGCGGTGCGCACCATGCGGGCATTGTTGCGAGCGGTCTCGATCGCCGACATCGTGCTCGACGGGTTCGAGGTGTCGCGCAGCAGGAAGTCGGCGACATTGGCGGCGGTATAGTCCTTGTATTTCTGCGTGAAGGTGACGTCGGAGCCGGCGCTGAGCAGCACCGAATTCCACTCTTCCGACGCGCTCTGGGTGCGGGTCAGCGCCATGCGAAGGCCGGCATCGACCAGACGCGCCATGTTTTCCGCCCGCTCGATATAACGGTTCATCCAGTAGAGCCCGTTGGCGGTGCGGCCGAGAAGCATGGCAAGACCCTTCGGACTAGTGAGTAGGGAATAGTGAGTAGGGATTAGTAAGCATTTGATTCTCTGTGGAATATGGCATTTCTTGTCCCTCTACTGCCTACTGCCTACTGCCTACTGCCTACTGCCTACTGCCTACTGCCTACTGTCTACTGTCTACCTAATCGTCCAACACCCACGTATCCTTCGTCCCGCCGCCTTGCGAGGAATTCACGACCAACGACCCCTCCTTCAGCGCCACCCGCGTCAAGCCGCCGGGAACGATCTGGATTCGGTCGGAGACCAGAACATAGGGCCTGAGATCGACATGGCGCGGCGACAGGCCTTTTTCGGTCAGGATCGGGCAAGTCGACAGCGCCAGCGTCGGCTGGGCGATGTAGTTGGAAGGCTTCGCCTGCAGCTTCTTGGCGAAATCCTGGCATTCCTTCTTGGTCGCAGCCGGCCCCACCAGCATGCCGTAGCCGCCGGAGCCGTGCACTTCCTTGATGACCAGCTCATGGATGTGTTCGAGCACGTATTTCAGGCTGTCGGGCTCCGAGCAGCGCCAGGTCGGGATGTTGCCGAGGATGGCTTTGCGGCCGGTGTAGAACTCGACGATGTCGGGCATGTAGGAATAAATCGCCTTGTCGTCGGCGATGCCGGTTCCCGGCGCGTTGGCGATGGTGATGTTGCCGGCGCGGTAGACGTCCATGATGCCAGGCACGCCAAGGGCCGAGTCCGGCCGGAAGGTCAGCGGATCGAGGAAGGAATCGTCGACGCGCCGGTAAAGCACGTCGATCTGCTTGTAGCCTTCGGTCGTGCGCATAGCGACGTGGCCGTCTACAACGCGCAGATCCTGGCCTTCGACCAGTTGCACGCCCATCTGGTCGGCGAGGAAGGCATGTTCGAAATAGGCGGAGTTGAAGCTGCCCGGCGTCAGCACGGCAATGGTCGGTGCGCCCTTGGTGCTTTGCGGCCGCACTGCCGCCAGCGACTGGCGCAGCAATTGCGGATAATTCTCCACCGGCCGCACCTTGATCTGCTGGAACAGTTCGGGAAAGAGCTGCATCATCGTCTCGCGGTTCTCCAGCATGTAGGAGACCCCCGACGGCGTGCGCGCATTGTCCTCCAGCACGTAGAACTCGTTCTCCGAGATGCGGACGATATCGACGCCGATAATGTGGGTGTAGACGCCGGCCGGTGGCCGCACTCCGATCATTTCCGGCAGGAACGCCTCGTTCCTGGCGATCAGCTCCCTCGGCACGCGGCCGGCGCGCAGGATTTCCTGGCGGTGGTAAATGTCGTCGAGGAAAGCGTTCAGCGCCTGCACGCGCTGCTCGATGCCTTGCGTCAGCCTTCGCCATTCATTGCCGGAGATGATGCGCGGCACGATGTCGAAGGGGATCAGCCGCTCGGAGGCTTCCTGCTCGCCATAGACGGCGAAGGTAATGCCGGTCTTGCGGAAGACGCGCTCGGCGTCCTGCATCTTTTCGGTAAGCCTGGCCGGGTCCTGCTCCTTCAGCCAGCGGTCGTAAGCCGTATACGGTTGTCTAAGCCCGGAAACTTCCGGAAGCATTTCATCGAACGCTGCCAATCGCATACTCCCCTGTGACGCCATTTCACTGGCGTCGCGGGAGAAAATCAAGCGCAATCGGTGATTTGGAGGATATCGGCGATCAGTATGTTTCGACTGCCCAAAATTCGGGCAGTCGGAACGGGACCTTAATCAGGCTCTGCCTTGTCGCCGGGCAAGTGCCTGATGCGGCCATAGCAGTTCACCGTTTCATGGAAACGGCGACCTGCCATGGCTTTTTGCTTTGCCGCAATTCCGGACGGAAAACCGCTTCACACTTTTCCTGGAATTGCTTTAGAATGCGCGGAAAGTGACGACCGTGAAGGTGTCCTTGATTCCGGGAATAATCTGCACTTTCTCGTTGACGAAGTGGCCGACATCTTCCTCGTCGTCGACGTAGAATTTGGCAAGCAAGTCGTAATTGCCGGCGGTCGAGTAGATCTCCGAGGCGATTTCGGCATCGGCGAGCGCGCTGGCGACCTCATAGGACTTGCCCAGATCGCACTTTATCTGCATGAAAAACGTCTTCATTGCCGGTCCCGATCAAGCTTCAGCACTCAAGCGGCCCTTGTGGCAGACTGCCGCCCGGCTTTCAAGCATCAGGCGGAGCGGGCCTTGGCGACGGCTTGTCTCAGTTCGGACACGGGCATGCCGCGCCGGTACAGGTTGCCGCCGATGACCAGGGCTGGCGTGCCGCGCAGCTTGAAAGCCGTCGCCTGGGCTTCGGTGCGGACAAGGGCAGCGTCGATGTCGGGTTCACGGATGGCGAGGTCGGCACGCACCATCGCCACATCGACACCGACGGAAGAAAGGATGTCGTTGGTGCGGCGTTCCGAAAGGCCGCGCTGGTTGGTCATCAGCGCATCGACCGCCGCGGCATAGTGTTCGCCGCTCAGCAGCGTCACCCGCGCCGCGTCGCGCGACACGTCGCCGAAGATCGGCCAGTCCTTCATCACAAGCCGGACGCCGTTGTCCGCTTCCATCAACTTCTTCAGTTCGACGAAGACGAGCTTGCAGATCGGGCATTGATAGTCGACGAATTCGGCGATGGTGACGTCGCCATCGGGGTTGCCGAGCGCTGGAATGGCGGGATCGAAGGCGACTTCCGTGACGGTCGGCCCAGTGCTTGCCCAGGCGGGCAAGGGAGCCAAAACTGCAAGACTTGCCGCGCCTTTCAGCAAAAGGCGCCGGTCGATCGGCTGCTTGAACATGGTCGTCCCCTGGTTGCGCGAACGGGTCCCCACCCGTCCCTACGATGCGCGCCTCGCGTTAAAGGAGGCTTAAGCATGATCTTGTGGCACTTGCGTGGCAAATATTGCGGTTGCTGAAACCGTGAGGCTCCGCCAAGCGTATGGTATGATGCGTCCCGGGACAGGTTTTGTTGGGGGACAATGGAGACAGGCCATGCGCCGCACCGCGTTCGCAGTCGTTTCATTGCTGTTCGCGTTGTTCGTGTCGGCAGCCCTTGCCGGCGACGCCGAAGTCAAGGCCGGCCAGGCCGTCATCGATGGTCAGTTGAAGGCGCTCATCGCCAATGATGGCGCCAAGGCGTACAGTTTCGCCGCTCCAAATGTGAAGCGCATCTTTCCGACCGTCGACACCTTCATGAACATGGTGACCAACGGCTATCCGCCGGTGCGCCAGCCGCAGAGCTATTCCTTCGGCAAGGTCGAGCAGATGGGGCCAACTTCGCTAATCCAGCAAGTGCTGATCGTCGGACCCGACGGCAAGGACTATGAGGCGGTCTACACGCTGGAACAGCAGCCCGACGGCAGCTTTCAAATCACCGGCTGCAGCTTGCGCGCAGCGAATTCGCTCAGCACCTAGATGTGCTTATAGCACCGGAATATCGCCCCTCGCCCATCCCTCTGAAATGTCTGATGTGCGCGCCTCGAAGGCCTTTGCCTCGATCGCGGCGCGAATCTCCTGCATCAGCTTCTGATAGTAGGACAGGTTGTTCCAGGTCAGAAGCATCGCCCCCAGCGCCTCTTGCGAGCGCACGAGATGGTGCAGATAGGCGCGAGAGTAGTCGCGCGCGGCCGGGCAGTCGCTCTCCTCATCCAGCGGCCGCGGATCGTCCGCGTGGCGGGCATTCCTGAGATTGACCTTGCCGCGCCTGGTATAGGCCAGGCCATGGCGGCCGGCGCGGGTCGGCATGACGCAGTCGAACATGTCGATGCCGCGCGCCACCGATTTCACGATGTCGTCCGGCGTGCCGACGCCCATGAGATATCGAGGCTTGTCGTCAGGCAATTCCGGACAGGTGATCTCCAGCATATCCAGCATCACCGCTTGCGGTTCGCCGACGGCCAGGCCGCCGACCGCATAGCCCTTCAGCTCCATCGCGCTCAGCGCCTGCGCCGAACGCACCCTGAGAGCTGCGTTGTCGCCACCCTGGACGATGCCGAACATCGCCTTGCCGGGCTGATCGCCGAACGCTGTCTTGCAGCGCTCGGCCCAGCGCAGCGACAGCTCCATCGCGCGCTCGATCTGCTTGAGGTCGGCCGGCAGCGCTGTGCATTCGTCGAGCTGCATCTGGATGTCGGAATCGAGCAGGCCCTGGATCTCGATCGAGCGCTCCGGCGACATCTCGTAGGCAGCGCCGTCAATGTGCGAGCGAAAGGTGACGCCCTTCTCGGTCAATTTTCTGAGCTTCGACAGCGACATGACCTGAAAACCGCCACTGTCGGTCAGGATCGGCTGCGGCCAGCGGGCGAATTCATGCAACCCACCAAGCCGCGCCACGCGCTCGGCGCCGGGGCGCAGCATCAGATGATAGGTATTGCCCAGGATGATGTCGGCGCCGACGCCGCGCACCTGGTCCATATACATGGCCTTGACCGTGCCGCCGGTGCCGACCGGCATGAAGGCCGGCGTGCGGATTTCGCCGCGCGGCATGGTGATGGAACCGCGCCGCGCCTTGCCGTCGGTGGCGAGGATCTTGAAGGTGAATGTCTCAGCCATTGAATTCCTTGTCATGGACAGGCGCGCCTGGCGCCTGCCTGTCGAGCGACTGGCGGTATTGGATGCAGCCGCGCATGAATTTCGGCCATGGCGGCACGGCAATCGATGGATCGGTCTTTTCCGGCAGCAGGTCCCACAGGTTGGGATGATGCCAGCATAAATCATGGCCGGTAGAATCTCGATGCTGGCGAATGCCGGCACGCAATTTCTTCACTTCGGCGATCAGGCTTTCGCGATCAAAGGCCTGCAGGTCATCATCCATCGCTCATCTCCGCTCGATAAAGCAGGCTTGCATCTCCGTAGGAATAGAACCTGTAATCGTTCCCGATGGCATGAGCATAGGCCGCACGCATCGTATCTAGGCCGCTGAAGGCCGAAACCAGCATGAACAGCGTCGAACGCGGCAGATGGAAATTGGTCATCAGCAGGTCGGCGGTCTTGAACCGATAGCCCGGCGTGATGAAGATGTCGGTCGGGCCGGACCAGGCGGTCAGCGAGCCATCAGGCCGTGCCGCGCTCTCCAGCAGGCGCAGCGAGGTCGTGCCGACAGCGATGATGCGCCCGCCCCGCGCCTTGGCGCCATTCAGAGCGTCGGCTGTTGCTTCGCTGACCGAGCCGGTCTCGGCATGCATCTTGTGGTCAGCGGTGTCGTCCGCCTTGACCGGCAGGAAGGTGCCGGCGCCGACATGCAAGGTGACGAAGCGGCGTTCGATGCCTTTTGCATCCAGCGCGGCAAACAGCTCCGGCGTAAAATGCAGGCCTGCGGTGGGGGCAGCGACTGCGCCCTCCTCCTTGGCATAGATTGTCTGGTAATCCGTCAGGTCGCGTGCGTCGTCGTCGCGCTTGGAGGCGATATAGGGGGGCAGCGGGATGTGGCCGACGGCGCGCAGCGCTTCGTCGAGAAATGGGCCGGAGAGGTCGAAGCCGAGCAACGCCTCGCCGGCGTCTCCCTTCTCGATCACCGTGGCGTCGAGCTGGCCGAGAAAACAGGAATTGCCGTCATGGCCGAAATGGAGACGGTCGCCGGCGGCGATGCGCTTGCCCGGCCGCATGAAGGCCAGCCAGCGGTCCGGCGCCATGCGCATATGCAGCGTGGCGTCGACCTGCGCCTGCGCTTCGCCGCGCCGCCTGATGCCTCTTAACTGGGCAGGAATGACCTTGGTGTCGTTGAAGACCAGAACATCGCCAGCCCTGAGCAAGGACGGCAGGTCGCCAACCGCGCGGTCCGAAAGACCCTCGCCCGGCCTGACCACCAGCATTTTTGCGCTGTCGCGCGGCTCGGCCGGGCGAAGCGCGATGCGCTCCTCCGGCAGGTCGAAGTCGAAGAGGTCGACGCGCATCAGTAGAGCCGGACGAGCAGCGCTCCGGCCAACAGCAGCACCGCGCCGGCGATGCGGCCGAGCGAAATCTCGCGCACCGCCACGCCGAGAAAGCCGACGCGATCGATCAGCATGCCGGCCAGCAACTGGCCGGCAACCAGGAACGCCATCAACGCGGCTGCACCAATGCGCGGCGTAAGAATGGTTGACAGGGTAACATAGAAACCGCCGAGCATGCCGCCGGCGATGAACAGCCAAGGCGCCGGCGCCGTCCAGTCGAGCGAGATGTCCTGCAGCCGCACAACGGCAATGGAGATGATACCAAGCACGATCGCGCCCGACAGGAACGAAAACGCAGCAGCCGCGACCGGGAGCCCTAGGCCGCGCGCCAGCTGCGAGTTGATCGGCGCCTGGACGGCGATGAAGGCGCCTGACAGGATGCCGAGCAGCGACCAGACCACGCCCATCATCTTCGTTTGTCCTTACTTGACGTCGGCCGCGACCTTCAGCGACACGATCTTGTCGGGATCGACCACCGGCTCACCGCGCTTGATCTTGTCGACATTGTCCATGCCTTCGATGACCTGGCCCCAGACCGTGTACTGGCGGTTGAGGAAAGCGGCATCGTCGAAGCAGATGAAGAACTGCGAATTGGCCGAGTTCGGGTTCTGCGAACGGGCCATCGAGCAGGTGCCGCGACCATGGTTGGCGTTGGAGAACTCAGCCTTCAGGTCCGGCTTTTCCGAGCCGCCCATGCCCGCGCGGGAGGGGGCAAAAGTGGGCTTGGTCGAATTGCCGAACTTGACGTCACCGGTCTGCGCCATGAAGCCTTCGATGACGCGGTGGAAAACCACGCCGTCATAGGCGCCTTCGCGGGCCAGTTCCTTGATCCGGGCGACGTGGTCCGGGGCCAGGTCGGGGAACAGTTCAATGACGACCTTGCCCTTGGTCGTTTCCAGGATGAGCGCGTTTTCGCGGTCCTTGATCTCAGCCATGTCGGATATCCTTTATCTCAGAAAACAGAATGATTTGATAGGTTTACTTGTCGGCGGCGATGCGTACCTTGATCATGCGGTCGGGCTCACTGACCGTGCCATTGTCCGCCTCGTTGCCCTTCTTGATCTTGTCCACCAGCTCTATGCCGCTGACGACATTGCCGACGATGGTGTACTGGCCATCGAGGTTCGGCGCCGGCGCGAACATGATGAAGAACTGCGAATTGGCGGAGTTCGGGTCCTGCGAACGGGCCATACCGAGCGTGCCGCGCTTAAAATGTTCGCTCTGCGAGAATTCCGCCGGCAGGTCGGGCAGGTCTGAACCGCCGGTGCCGACGGCCTCGGGGCTGAACCCCTTCTTCATGTTGCCGAACTTGACGTCGCCCGTCTGCGCCATAAAGCCGTTGATGACGCGGTGGAATGCGACATCGTTATAAGCGCCTTCGCGCACCAGCTTCTTGATCTGGGCGACATGCTTGGGTGCCAGGTCGGGGCGTAGCGCGACGGTGACGTCGCCGTTCTTCAAGGTGATGACCATGGTGTTTTCCGGTTCGGCGGCGAAGGCCGAAACGGATGCGGTCACGAGACCGGCAAGCACGACGAGGAACGAGGCGAGCTTTTTCAGCTGCATAAGGGATCTCCGAAGGTCTTTGTTAGGGTGCATGTCGTTGCCCCAAAACCGGCATCCACTTTTGGGCGACATGCACTATTTCGCGAATTTGGCGGTGAGCGCGCCGGCAACGGCGGCCGGTACGAAGGGACGGATGTCTCCGCCCATCGAGGCTATCTGGCGCACAAGTGTGGCGGTAATGGTGCGTACCGATGGACTGGCGGGCAGAAAAACCGTCTGCAGTTCCGGCGCCATGGTCTCGTTCATGCCGGCCATCTGCATCTCGTAATCGAGATCGGTGCCGTCGCGCAGGCCGCGGATCATGATCGAGGCGCCATGCTTGCGGGCCGCGTCGATGACCAGCCCGTCAAAGGCGACGACCTTGATCCGGTCGCCGTCGCGGCCAAATTCGGCCTTGGTCGCGGCCTCGATCAGCTTCACCCGTTCGTCGAAAGAAAACAGCGGCGTCTTGCCGGGGTGGGTGCCGATCGCCGCATAAACCGTGTCGGCGACAGCCAGCGATGCCTTCAGGACATCGAGATGGCCGTTGGTCAGCGGGTCGAAGGAGCCGGCATAAAGGGCGATGCGATCGGTCATGGGAGGTGCTTCTAGCGGGGCATTGGGCGGAAGGCAAATGCGATTGGGAACATCTGCGTGAACCTTTTCGCAGACATGAACGACAGATGAATGCCTTGATCACGAAGACTTCACGCCGCGTTCGCTAGTTTGCACTTCGGAAGATGAAACCAAAACCCGATCTAACCGTTGGATAGGCGCAGGAGAACACGCACATGCTGATCTACATGCTCGCCACCGCAATGACCGTCGCCATGCTGATCGCCACCGCATTCGGATTGCATAGCGAGGCAGAGCGCGTCCGTGTCCGCACAAAGCGGTTCGAAGGTTTCGGCGCTCGCTGGCCCCACCGTCGCGCCTGATTTATTGCTAGTTTCTTGTTTGCGCCGGCCCATCGGGCCGGCGTTGTTGCTCAAACCTATTCGGTGCTGTCCGGTACGGCATCTCCGGCGCCGGCCTCAATGACACCCTCTTCGACATCCTCGTCGGCCTGCGGCTCCGAAATCCGTTCGACCGAAACCACCTTCTCGCCTTCGGCGGTGTTGAAGATGGTCACGCCCTTGGTGGCGCGGCTGGCGAAACGGATACCGTTGACCGGCACCCGGATGACCGTGCCGCCATCCGAAACCAGCATGATCTGGTCGTCATTGCCGACCGGGAAAGTCGCCACCAGCTGGCCGATCTCGGCCACCTTCGACACGTCGGTGGCGCGGATGCCTTTGCCGCCGCGTCCGGTCAGGCGGAAATCGTAGGATGACGAGCGCTTGCCGTAGCCATATTCGGTCACCGTCAGCACAAATTGCTCATGCGCCTTGAGCTCTTCGTAACGGCTGTCGGAAAGCTCGGTCTCCTCGCCAATCTCCTCATTGGTGAGTGCAATCTCTTCTTCCTCGCCGGTCACCTCGGCGGCAAGCCGCCGCTCCAGTGCTGCCCGCTTGAGGTAGGCGGAGCGTTCCGCCGGCGAAGCATCGACATGCTCGATCACCGACATGGAGATGACGCGGTCGGTCTCGGCCATGCTTATGCCGCGCACGCCGACCGAATTGCGGCTCTGGAAGACGCGCACATCGCCAACGCGGAAGCGGATGCACTGGCCGGAGCTGGCGGTCAAAAGCACATCGTCATTGTCTGTGCAGGTCTCGACGCCGAGGATCTCGTCGCCCTCCTCCTCCAGCTTCATGGCGATCTTGCCGTTGCGGTTGACCTGGACGAATTCGGACAGCTTGTTGCGGCGCACGGTGCCGCGCGTGGTGGCGAACATGACGTCGAGTTCGCCCCAGCTGGTCTCGTCCTCGGGCAGCGGCATGATGGTGGTGATGCGCTCGCCCTGCTCCAGCGGCAGCATGTTGATCAGCGCCTTGCCGCGCGACTGCGGATTGCCGATTGGCAGCCGCCAGACCTTTTCCTTGTAGACGATGCCGCGCGAGGAGAAGAACAGCACCGGCGTATGCGTGTTGGCGACGAACAGCCGGGTGACGAAATCCTCTTCCTTGGTCGACATGCCGGAGCGGCCCTTGCCGCCGCGGCGTTGCGCCCGGTAGAGCGACAGCGGCACGCGCTTGATGTAGCCGGAATGGCTGACGGTGACGACCATGTCCTCGCGCTGGATCAGATCCTCGTCTTCCATGTCGGCGCCGCCGTCGGTGAGCTCGGTGCGGCGCGGCGTGCCGAACTCGTCGCGCACGGCGGCAAGCTCGTCCTTGACGATCTGCTGGATGCGGGCGCGGGACGACAGAATGTCGAGGTAATCCTTGATCTCGTCGCCGATGGTGTTCAGCTCGTCGGCGATTTCGTCACGGCCGAGCGCAGTCAGGCGCTGCAGGCGCAGTTCGAGGATGGCGCGCGCCTGTTCCTCGGACAGGTTGTAGGTGCCATCCTCATTGATGCGATGGCGCGGATCGTCGATCAGCAGAATCAATGACTCGACGTCGCCGGAGGGCCAGCGCCGCTCCATCAACTGCTCGCGCGCCGTCTGCGGATCGGGCGCGGTGCGGATCAGCTTGATCACTTCGTCGATGTTGGCGACGGCTATGGCGAGACCGACCAATACATGGGCACGGTCACGCGCCTTGCGCAGCAGGAACTTCGTGCGCCGGCTAATCACCTCTTCGCGGAAGCCGACAAATGCCTTTAGCATGTCGGTCAGGTTCATCACTTCCGGCTTGCCGCCGTTCAGCGCCACCATATTGGCGCCGAAGGAGGTTTGCAGCGGCGTGAAGCGATAAAGCTGGTTGAGAATGACGTCGGCGACGGCGTCGCGCTTCAGCTCGATGACGACGCGGTAGCCCTGGCGGTCGCTTTCGTCGCGAATGTCGGAAATGCCTTCGATGCGCTTGTCGCGCACCAGTTCGGCCATCTTCTCGATCATCGAGGCCTTGTTCACCTGGTACGGGACTTCCGTGATGATGATCGATTCACGGTCGTTTCCGCGCTGTTCGACATTGACCTTGCCGCGCATGACGATGGAGCCACGGCCCGTCGCATAGGCGCTGTAGATGCCGGAACGGCCGAGCACGATGCCGCCGGTCGGGAAATCGGGACCCGGAATGATCTCCATCAGCGCCGGCAAGTCGATTGCCGGATTGTCGATGATGGCGATCGCGCCGTTGCAGATCTCGGCCAGATTATGCGGCGGAATGTTGGTGGCCATGCCGACGGCAATGCCCCCGGAACCGTTGACCAGAAGGTTGGGGAAGCGCGCCGGCAGCACCTTCGGCTCGGTGTCGGAGGCGTCATAAGTCTCCTGGAAATCGACGGTTTCCTTGTCGATGTCCTCCAGCAGCTCATGTGCGACCTTGGTCAGCCGCGATTCGGTGTAGCGCATCGCCGCCGGCGGATCGCCGTCGATGGAGCCGAAATTACCCTGCCCGTCGATCAGCGGCACGCGCAGAGACCAGTCCTGCGCCATGCGCACCAAGGCGTCGTAGATCGAGGCGTCGCCATGCGGATGGTATTTACCCATCACGTCCGCGACCGGGCGGGCCGATTTCACATATTTGCGGTTCCAGTGATAGCCGCTCTCATGCGCCGCATAAAGAATGCGGCGGTGCACCGGCTTCAGGCCGTCGCGCACATCGGGCAGCGCACGGCTGACGATGACGCTCATGGCGTAAGAAAGATAGGAGCTCTGCATCTCCTCGATGATGGAGATGGGCTCGATGCCGGTGGGGCCGCCGTCGGCGCCGCGCGGGGGTTTTTGGTCGGTCAAATCGGATCACATCTAATCAGGAATCACTGACCGCTTATATAGGAAGCACGGCCGAAACTCCAATATTCGTGGTGCTTTTCCAACGACAATTTCAGTGGTAATTTCAAATGGATAAAGCTGATTGCGACGATTTGGCCATAACGCATTTCGCCGCCGCCAGGGCAAAAGCCTGCGATGGACCGTTTTCCAAGCCAAGAGCGTATCATGAGGCAGGCGGACGCATCAGCGGGTAGCCACCCGCCGGGCGCGATAGTCGCCAGGCGTTTCGCCCATGACGCGCCGGAAACGGCGGTTGAACGTTGACAAATCGTTGAAACCGGCCTCGAAGGCGATTGCCGAGATGGCATCGCCTGACATGCGCAGCCGCACCGCCGCGCGGTGCAGCCGCGTTCTCAGCAGAAACTGATAGGGCGTCATGCCGGCGACCTGCCGGAAGGTGCGCAGGAAATGATACGGGCTGGTCGCCGTCGCGCAGGCAAGCTCGGAAAGCGAGACCGGCCTGTCGGCATTGAGCTCGATCTGCCGCACCGCCTCGGCAACCCGTTTCCGGTCGCGGCGGCTCGGCGGTCGAACGCCAGGCACCGCATCGCTGGCCACAGGCAGTGCTGCGCCGGCAACAGCCAGTGCTGCGCCGGCAATTCGCAGGCCAAGCTCCTCAAAGGCGTCGATGTCGACCATCTCGCGCGCCGCTTCCGCCTCGGCCAGCAGCGATGCGAGCGCCGGCAAGGGCGGCATATGCGGCACGCCGAAGGCGAGCTTGCTCGCGCCGGACACGTCGCTGGCGATGCGGTCGAGATAGGCCGGAGCGAAGTGGAAGGACAGGCAACGGTCGCCGGCGCCATGCTCATGCCCGCATTCATAGCAGGCGCCGACATTGCCGAGCAGGATCGCGCCCGGCGCCAGCATGGCGGCGCCTTGCCTGGTGCGGTAGCGGAAGGTGCCGCTGGTGACAGCGGCAACGCAGAAGGTGTCGTGCGCCTCCTCGAACGGGCGGTCGCCGGCGCCGGCCGTGCACAGCACGTCACAGACATACCAACCCTGCCCCGATGCCAGGTTTTGTTCGCTCGTCGTCATGGCTTGAAAGATAGCAATTTTTCCCAAGCCCGACACCCGGTCGGGGCCTATCGCTTGCAGCCTCCTGACATAACGAAGGCAGCAAGTATGATCGGTACATCCTCCTTTGCCGAAGCGCTCCACAGCGACGGCCCCAATCCCGGCCTGGCTGAAAAGCTGGATCTCTACGGCCGCTTCGTCGGCGCCTGGACATTCGATGCCACGCGCCATCTCGAGGACGGCACGGTTCTCACCGGACGCGGCGAGGTGCATTTCGGCTGGGTCCTGGAAGGCAGGGCGATCCAGGATGTATGGATCCTGCCCGCGCGGGATGCCGGCCCCTCGCCTTCTCTCGGCAAATGGACTTTCTATGGCACAACGCTGCGGGCCTATGATCCCGGCTCGGATGCCTGGCACATCTTCTGGAGCGACCCGCGCAACCAATACTACAGCCGCCAGCTTGGTCGCGCCGAAGGCGACACGATTGTCCAGGTCGGCGCTGACGGCACTGGTTCCTCGGTTCGCTGGAGCTTTTCGCGCATCACCAAGGACGGCTTCCGCTGGCTCGGCGAGCGTTCGCACGACGATCGCAAAACATGGCGTCTCGAAGTCGAGTTCCTGGCGCGCCGCGTCGCCCAGGACTGATGACGCAACATATTGCAAAAAAGGTGAAAAAACATGCTTGACCATGTCTCGATCGGCGTCCGCGACACCAACGTTTCGAAGCCCTTCTACGATGCCGCGCTAAAGCCGCTCGGTTATTCCTGCCTCGGCCAGTCGCCAGGCTCACTGGGTTATGGTGCGCAAGCCGTCGCGCTGTGGGTGAACGACGCGGAGCGGCCAGTGCCATCGGACGAGAAGTCCGGTCTGCATTTCTGCTTTGCCGCGCCGACGAGGCAGAGTGTCGTCGCCTTCCATGCCGCCGCCTTGCGTGCAGGCGGCAGCGACAATGGCGCGCCGGGCCTGCGCGCCGACTATGGCGAGGACTATTACGCTGCCTTCATCGTCGATCCCGACGGCTATCGCCTGGAGGCCTATTGCAACGCTGCCGCCTAACATAGCCGGCGTCTCCGGTATCGGCATCTCAGACGGTTCCCACCGGCCAGGCTTTGCTCTACCACTATCGTGGCGCAGGGGTCCGGCCCGGCGGGAGGGGTCAGCGATGCCGAGTTTCGACAGCCTGTTCAACGCCTTCGTCACCATTCTGGTGACCATCGACCCGCCAGGTCTCGCGCCGCTCTTCCTCGCGGTGACACGCGGCATGAACCGCGAGGAACGTCAGCAGGTCTCGGTGCGCGCCTCGATCATCGGCTTTCTGGTGATGGCGCTGTTTGCGGTGGCCGGGGCCTCCATCCTGTCGGTGTTCGGCATCACGCTGCCGGCTTTCCGCGTCGCCGGCGGGTTTTTGCTGTTCTTCATCGCGTTCGAAATGGTGTTCGAGCGCCGCCAGGACCGCAAGGAGAAGATCGGCGACGTCGCCATCACCAAGGACATGATCCACAATATCGCGGCCTTCCCGCTGGCGATCCCGCTGATCGCCGGCCCCGGTGCGATTTCGGCGACCGTGCTACTGTCGGGCTCGTTTCAGGGTTTTGCAGCACAAGCGGCGCTGGTCGGCATCATCTTCGTCTGCCTTGCCATCACCTATCTGGTGTTCGTGCTGTCGGAGCGCATCGACCGCATCCTCGGCCAGACCGGCCGCTCGATCCTCACCCGCCTGCTCGGCGTCATCCTGGCCGCGCTTGCGGTTCAGTTCGTCGCGGATGGCATCAAGGCGCTGATGGCGGGGTAACGGCAGCCCCTACTCCACCGCCGTATCGACGACCTTGAAATCGTGGGTGATGACAGCCGTCTTGGCCAGCATGGCCGAGGCCGAGCAGTATTTCTCGATCGACAGGTTGATGGCGCGCTGGACCTTGTCGCGCGACAGCGCGTGGCCCGTGACGATGAAATGCATGTGGATGCGGGTGAAGACTTTCGGGTCGGTTTCGGCCCGGTCGGCGTCGAGTTCGACAACACAGTCCTCGATCGCCTCGCGGCCTTTTTCGAGGATGTGGACGACATCATAGGCCGAGCAGCCGCCGGTGCCGATCAGCACCAGTTCCATCGGGCTCGGACCTGGCGTCTTGCCTTCCGGCCCGGGGGCGGTCCCCAGCACCAGTTTGTGGCCGCTGCCGGACTCGCCGACGAAGGTGCGCTCCTCGACCCATTTAATCCGTGCTTTCACGGCAATCTTCCTTTCAGAAAGCGTCACTGGCCGAAGACGACCGTGTGCATGATCCGCCCCGGCAGCAGCGTGAACACGCCGGCGCCGATCAGGGCGAAAACATACAGCGATATCATGACCCTGCGATGTTTGGCGACCCGATGCATATGCGCGTGCCAGACCGCAAGCGGCACGGCGATCAACACTAAAATCGACAAGAGATGGATCGGGCTGAACGGACCGACGAGGCGTATCTGCTGGATCCAGAAACTGGAGATGGCGACGACCATCATCAGCGCCGCCCAGGCATAGCCGACGACACGATGACGCGTCGTGCCTTTCGGCAGCGCCAGTTGCGTAGCGCCAACGGCCAGCGCGGCAAGGGCCGCGAAGGCGTGCCATGGAATGGGAGGGCGCGCCGATAGAAGCGGTCCGAGCGACATCGCACCCTCTCCTCAGATATCGCTGACTATCGTCAGCTCAGAACGGGATTTCGTCGTCCAGTTCGCGCGACGAGCCGCCGCCACCGCCGCCCTTGGAACCGCCGCCACCGCTATTGCCGCCGCGGTTGAAGCTCTCATTGGGGCCAGACTGGCCGAAATCCGAGCCACGGCTCGCGCCGGCGCCGCCGGCATAGTTGCCGACCTGACCGCCGCCCTCGCCGCGAGAATCGAGCATCTGCAGCTCGCCGCGGAATTTCTGCAGCACGACTTCGGTCGTGTACTTGTCGGCGCCGGTCTGGTCTTGCCATTTGCGTGTCTGCAGCTGGCCTTCGACGTAAACCTTCATGCCCTTCTTCAGGTACTGCTCGGCGACCTTGGCGATCTGGTCATTGAAAATGACCACGTTGTGCCATTCGGTCTTTTCCTTGCGCTCGCCGGAGTTCTTGTCGCGCCAGCTTTCCGACGTGGCGATGCGGATGTTGACGACCGGATCACCGGAATTCAGGCGGCGGATTTCAGGGTCCGCGCCGAGGTTACCGACCAGAATGACCTTGTTGACGCTACCCGCCATGACACTTCTCCGTACTCATCCGAAACAAATTTCAAGTCGTTCACCTTACAGGCCGCGCACAATCCTGGCTTGCCGCGGCTGGCTTTTCCCACAAGGTTTTTGTTCCCTTTTCGTTCCTATACTGTTAACCACGGATTGTCAAGGAATGGCAGCAATCGCCGACGCGGGCGCGTGGATTTAGCTGACACGCAGGGGCGAGAAGCGGTGTCGTCAGCGCCGTTTTTTAGCTGGCCGCAACGGACCGAAAAAGCCGCTCCACTCCATGCCCATGCCATGGGCGCGCTGTGCGATCACGGTTGGCGCCGACATCAGCCCGACTGCAGGTTCAGATTTCAGAGCCGGGTCATTCAGCAATTTCCCGATCGCGCGCCCGTGCCACCACACCTGAGCGACGAGCGCCGCTACCACCGCGATCAGGCCCCAGGTCCCCAATCCTTCGCCGAAGATGTAAATCCCGTATGGCGGCGATAGCGCCGTACCCAGCTTGGCCAACAAGATCACGGCCACGAAACCGATGACGGCGATCGCTCCTATACCGAGTACGAGGCGGCGATAGAGCCTCAGAGCCTCGTTGAGGTTCTCGGCGGACGAAAGATCGACGTTGGAATTCATAAATACTACTCCTGCCTCGCGATGATCGGCCCATCTTGTTCCCCACGGCTTAGAGGCCCGGCAGGATCCAATCAATACGCAGCATTCAAAACACCCCTTGCCAAATCGATAAGTATCGACTTATGCTTTGCCATGATCGAAGCAGAGATTTTTCGCGCCCTGGCCGACCCGACGCGACGCGCCGTCTACGAGCGGCTGACTTCCGGCGAGATGAGCGTGTCGGAGTTGCGCACCGGCATGAGCGTGTCGCAGCCGGCGGTGTCGCAGCACCTTGCCGTGCTGCGCGGCGCGGGCCTGGTCAGCGAAAGACGCGCCGGCCGCAACGCCTACTATCGCGCCGATCCGCAAGGGCTCGAGCCGCTGCTCGGCTGGATCGAACGCTACCGCGCATTCTGGCCGGAGCGCATCGAAAGACTGAAGGTCGTTTTGAAGGACATGGACCAATGACCGACGAAAAGCAGACGCAGACCGCCAAAGATGCCCTCGCCTTCGAATGCGATCTGCCGGACGCACCGGAAAAAGTGTGGCGGGCACTGACCGTGCCGGACCTCTTGGCGGAATGGATGATGCCGAACGACATCAATCCGGAAACCGGCAGCCGCTTTGCCTTTGCCGGGCCTGAGAAGCCGATCGAGTGCGAAGTGCTCGATGCCGAACCGGGGCGCCTGCTGCGCTATTCCTGGCGCGAGCGTTCCGGCGACGCCGACCGCGAGGAGCTGGGGAGCATCGTCACCTTCACACTCGCCCGCACCGTTTCCGGCGGCACGCATCTGCGCATCGTCCATGACGGGTTTGTCCTGACGCCTGCGGTCGCGATGGCCGGCGCCGGCTGCCGGCTCTGGCTGCGCGCATACAAGCCCAAGCGGCCTGTCGCCGCCAACGCGCCACGCCTGTTGCTGCGCGCCGCCTGAACCGGAAAAATCAAAACGGAGACAATGAGATGAGCGGCTTTGCCAATCTGGTGCCGATGGTGATCGAGCAATCGAGCCGCGGCGAACGCGCCTTCGACATTTTCTCGCGGCTGCTGCGCGA
This sequence comes from Mesorhizobium sp. M0052, assembly GCF_040323255.1. Taxonomy (NCBI): domain Bacteria; kingdom Pseudomonadati; phylum Pseudomonadota; class Alphaproteobacteria; order Hyphomicrobiales; family Phyllobacteriaceae; genus Mesorhizobium; species Mesorhizobium sp. M0052. The sequence goes on from NZ_JAMYUS010000009.1 coordinate 74,149, forward strand.
GCGCATCATCTTCGTCAATGGCGAGATCAATGACGGCATGTCGGCGCTGGTCTGCGCCCAGCTCCTGTCGCTGGAATCGGACAATCCCGACAAGGAGATCTCGCTCTACATCAACTCGCCGGGCGGCGTGGTGACCAGCGGTTTCGCCATCTACGACACGATGCAATATGTCAGCTGCCCGGTGTCGACCGTGTGCATGGGCTTTGCCGCGTCGATGGCCTCCTTCCTGCTGATGGCGGGAACGCCGGGGCGGCGCATCGCGCTGCCCAATGCCAGCATCGTGCTGCATCAGCCTTTGGGCGGCTTCCAGGGCCAGGCCTCCGACATCCAGCGTCACGCCGAAGGCATTTTGCGCACCAAGCGGCACATGGCCGACCTCTACGCTCACCATTGCGGCCGCACCCACGAAGAGGTCGAACGCACGCTCGACCGCGATTTCTTCATGACCGCGAAGGAGGCCAAGGACTGGGGCCTCGTCGACCACGTCTTCGACACCCGCAAGCAGGCAGCGGCCTGATCGGCGGATTGAATGCAGGCCGGTGTTCCCTCAATTTCAACGCCGCTGGTCTGGCCTCGCCTTGAGCGCGGCACTATAGTCTTGCCATGCGCTACCACCTGAACAGACTGACCATAGCCATTGCCATCACGGCGGCGACATCGAGCATGGCCTTTGCCGGGGGCAGCACCAGCACGTCGCGGAAAGGCGCCCTGCCCGGCGTGACCGGCGACTACCGCATCGCCAAGCCCGCGCCGCAGCCGGAGCCGGACGACGCGCTGTCTGCCGGCGAGAACGGCACGTTCAAGATCGGCGACACCGATGTCAGGATTTCCGGCAGCATCACTGTCGATGTTGGCACGGGTGGGATCAAGCCGCCGCGCCGGTAGCCCCTTCTCCCAGCTACTATACGGGAGAGAAAGCCTGCGCCGACGACTTCCTCGCAAAAGAACAGCCCCGCCGTCGCTTCCGCTAACGGTCGGGGCTTTTTTTGGATTCCAAATCCAAACTGCCGGTAGTGTTATACCGACTTTGATTTCGGATGCTTCGCGGCATTCAGCCGACGATCCGACTAGCCGTCTCTGATTTTTGTGGGATTCGGCAGGTCACGGTTTGTCTGGTGGTTTGTTGGACTGACGCGATGCGTTCGTTTGGACGCATACACTCCAATGCCTTGAAACTACCTGGCACTTATGCCCGCCGCGGCTCCACTAGCAGGTGGAGCCTCAAGGGACTATCCGGTGGCGTCATGCTCCGCTCCTATGTCCGTTGCGACTGGTGTCAATCCGAAGCACAAATCGCAAAAACCTGCGGCGTCTCGCAGGCCGCTATGGGCGGCGAGGCCATCAAAGACGGCCGGCTCCGTTGACTCCGGCAGAGTGCGCCCCTGATTCGACGGCGTCAACCTTGAATAGCCGGTTACGGAAAATGTGATCGCCGGGAGCTTACGTCAGGGTCAGTTTCTGAAACACCCTTGTCAGTTTCTGCACAGCTTTGTCAGGAGCGTGTTCGGTCTTTGTTCTTTCCGCTTGCCCGTTCGCGCGAAAGACGGTTAAACGGCTTTGGTCGAGAAGTGTGGCGTCTCTCGACGTGGCGGCAAAAATACCTACATAGGGAATGGCCGGGAAAACCCGCCGATCCCACTGACACCAGACCTGAGGCGGCGACCGGCGATGGCCGACCATAAATACCTTTCCATTCGCGGGGCACGCGAACACAACCTAAAGAATGTCGATCTCGACCTGCCGCGTGACAGCCTGATCGTCATGACCGGCCTGTCGGGCTCCGGCAAATCGTCGCTTGCTTTCGACACCATCTATGCCGAGGGCCAGCGCCGTTACGTCGAGAGCCTGTCGGCTTATGCGCGCCAGTTCCTCGAAATGATGCAGAAGCCGGATGTCGACCAGATCGACGGCCTGTCGCCGGCCATCTCGATCGAGCAGAAGACCACGTCGAAGAACCCGCGTTCGACGGTCGGCACCGTCACCGAGATCTTCGACTACATGCGCTTGCTGTTCGCGCGCGTCGGCATCCCCTATTCGCCGGCGACCGGCCTGCCGATCGAAAGCCAGACGGTCAGCCAGATGGTCGACCGGGTGCTGGCGGTCGAGGAAGGCACGCGCCTTTTCCTGCTGGCGCCGATCGTGCGCGGCCGCAAGGGCGAATATCGCAAGGAACTGCTGGAGCTGCAGAAGAAGGGCTTTCAGCGCGTCAAGGTCGACGGCGTCTTCTACGAGATCGCCGACGTGCCGGCGTTGGACAAGAAGTACAAGCACGACATCGACGTCGTCGTCGACCGCATCGTCGTGCGCGGCGACCTGGCGACACGGCTTGCCGATTCCATCGAAACGGCGCTCAAGCTCGCCGAAGGGCTGGCGGTGGCCGAGTTCGCCGACCGGCCGCTCGACGCCAGCCAGACCGGCGAGGACTCGGTCAACAAATCGAAGAACGAGACGCATGAGCGCATCCTGTTCTCGGAAAAATTCGCCTGCCCGGTTTCCGGCTTCACCATTCCGGAGATCGAGCCCAGGCTGTTCTCGTTCAACAACCCGTTCGGCGCCTGCCCGACCTGCGACGGCCTCGGCAATCAGCGCGCCATCGACGCCAGCCTGATCGTGCCGGACGAAAACGTGTCGCTGCGCGACGGCGCCGTCAGCCCGTGGGCGAAATCGACCTCGCCCTATTATGCGCAGACGCTGGAAGCGCTGGGCAAGGCATACGGCTTCAAGCTCGGCGACAAGTTCAAAGACCTGACCGAAGAGGCCAAGGAAGCCGTCCTGCGCGGCACCGGCGAGCGCGAGGTCACCTTCCAATATGATGACGGCCTGCGCTCCTACAAGACCACCAAGACGTTCGAGGGCGTCATTCCCAATCTCGAACGGCGGTGGAAGGAAACCGAATCCGCCTGGATGCGCGAGGAGATCGAGCGCTTCATGTCGGCGACGCCCTGCCCGGTCTGCAAGGGATACCGGCTGAAGCCGGAAGCGCTGGCGGTGAAGATCGCCGGCAAGCATATCGGCGAAGTCACAGAGCTGTCGATCCGCAACGCCGACAAATGGTTCACCGATCTGCCGCCACATCTCAACGACCAGCAGAACGAGATCGCGGTGCGCGTTCTCAAGGAAATTCGTGACCGCCTGCGCTTCCTCAACGATGTCGGCCTCGACTATCTGACGCTGTCGCGCAATTCCGGCACGCTGTCGGGCGGCGAGAGCCAGCGCATAAGGCTGGCGTCGCAGATCGGCTCCGGCCTCACCGGCGTGCTCTATGTGCTGGACGAGCCGTCGATCGGCCTGCACCAGCGCGACAATGCCCGCCTGCTCGACACGCTGAAGCATCTGCGCGACATCGGCAACACGGTGATCGTCGTCGAGCATGACGAAGACGCCATCCTGCATGCCGATTATGTCGTCGACATGGGTCCGGCCGCCGGCATTCATGGCGGCGAGATCATCGCCCAGGGCACGCCGCAGCAGGTGATGGCCAATCCCAACTCGATCACCGGTAAATATCTGTCGGGCGCGCTCGAAGTCGCCACGCCCGGTGTCAGGCGCGAGGCCAAGAAAAACCGCCGGCTGAAGATCGTCGGCGCGCGCGGCAACAATCTCAAGAACGTCACTGCCGAAATCCCGCTCGGCACTTTTACCGCCGTCACCGGCGTGTCTGGCGGCGGCAAATCGACCTTCCTGATCGAGACGCTGTTCAAGGCGGCGTCGCGCCGCATCATGGGCTCGCGCGAGCATCCGGCCGATCACGACCGCATCGAGGGCCTCGAATTCCTCGACAAGGTCATCGACATCGACCAGTCGCCGATCGGCCGCACACCGCGTTCGAACCCGGCCACCTACACCGGCGCCTTCACACCGATCCGCGACTGGTTTGCCGGGTTGCCCGAGGCCAAGGCCCGCGGCTATCAGCCGGGCCGCTTCTCCTTCAACGTGAAGGGCGGCCGCTGCGAGGCCTGCCAGGGCGACGGCGTCATCAAGATCGAGATGCACTTCCTGCCCGACGTCTACGTCACGTGCGACGTCTGCCACGGCAAGCGCTACAACCGCGAGACGCTCGACGTCCTGTTCAAAGGCAAGTCGATCGCCGACGTCCTGGACATGACGGTCGAGGAAGGCGTCGATTTCTTTGCCGCCGTGCCCGGGGTGCGCGACAAGCTGGAGACGCTGAAGCAGGTCGGCCTCGGCTACATCCATATCGGCCAGCAGGCGACGACGCTGTCGGGCGGCGAGGCGCAGCGCATCAAGCTCGCCAAGGAATTGTCGCGCAAGGCGACCGGCAAGACGCTCTACATCCTCGACGAGCCGACCACCGGCCTGCACTTCCACGACGTCGCCAAGTTGCTGGAAGTGCTGCACGAGCTGGTCGACCAAGGCAACACGGTGGTGGTCATCGAGCACAATCTCGAAGTCATCAAGACCGCCGACTGGGTGCTCGACCTCGGCCCCGAAGGCGGCGATGGCGGTGGCGAACTGGTGGCACAAGGCACACCGGAAGCGATCGTGCGCGAAAAGCGCAGCTACACCGGCCAGTTCCTGAAGGAGCTTTTGGAGCGGCGGCCCGGAGGCAAGCGCGAAGCGGCGGAGTAACTGACAGACCGGTCGGGCGCCTGGAGAGCTTTGAATGACAGTCCGACAGGCGCTTGCCGGTGATCTCGACGGAGTCGTCTCGCTGACGCAGACCGCCTATGAGCACTACACGCCCCTGTTAGGCGCGCCGCCGCTCCCAGTCACCGAGGACTATGCGCCACGCATCGAGCGTGGCGAGGTCTGGCTCTTGGAGAGCGGCGCGGAACTCGCCGGGCTGATCGTTATTGAGCGCCACCCCGATCATGCGATGATCTTCAGCGTCGCGGTCTCCCCCGCTTTTCAGGGGAGGAAACTCGGTACCGCGCTGCTCGACTTCGCCCAGGAACAGGCGCGGCTATGGGGTGTGCCGGAGGTGCGGCTCTACACCAATTCGCGCATGGAGGGGAACATCGAGATCTATACGGCCTATGGCTTCCACGAAACGGGCCGCCGAGCCAATCCCCACCGTCCCGGATGGACCGTGGTCGACATGATCAAACCGGTTGGAAAAATAGCCTGACCGCATTTTTAGAACTGGGAGGAAGACGATGATCAGCCAAGGAACAATCCGCGCCGGGATGGGCGGCTGGACTTTCGAACCCTGGGATACGTCTTTCTACCCGGACAAGCTTTCCAAGGCCAAGCAGCTGAGTTACGCCAGCCGCCAGGTGCCGAGCATCGAGGTCAACGGCACCTACTATTCCAGCTTCAAGGAGCCGACCTTCGTCAAATGGGCTGGCGAGGCGCCGGACGGTTTCGTCTATTCGCTGAAGGGCAATCGCTTCGTCACCAACCGGCGCGTGCTTGGCGAAGCCGGCGAGTCCATGACGCGCTTCCTCGGCTCCGGCATTGCCGCGCTGGGCGACAAGCTGGGCCCGATCCTGTGGCAGTTCGCGCCGACGAAAAAGTTCGACGCCGACGATTTCGAGGCCTTCCTGAAGCTGCTGCCGGAAAAGCAGGATGGCGTCGCGCTGCGCCATGCGCTGGAAGTGCGCAACGACAGTTTCAGCGTGCCGGAATTTGTGAGCCTGGCGCGCAAATACAAGGCGGCGATCGTCTATGCCGATCATGCCAAATATCCTGGTATCGCCGACATCACCGGCGATTTTATCTATGCGCGGCTGCAGACCGGCAGCGACGACAATCCGGATTGCTATACGCCGAAGGGCCTGGACGAATGGGCAGCGCGGGTGAAGACCTGGGCGCAAGGCAAGCAGCCGGCAGATCTGCGGCGCGCCGATCCGACTTTCGACGCGCCGGTGAAACCGCGCGACGTGTTCGTCTACTTCATCACCGAGGGCAAGGTGCGCGCGCCGTTCGGCGCCATGGCGCTGATGAAGCGGGTGAGCTGATCGGTTAAAGCGCGTCGCGCTGAACCGGATTCATACGTCGCGATTTAAGTCTTTGTCCTGATGCATGCCGTTGTCCCAGAACCGCGGCACACTTCTGGGCGACATGCATTAGGAGCAATTCCAGGAAAAGTGTGGAACGGTTTTCCCGGGAAAGCGGGCAGCGCTTTCCCTTGAAAAGGGTTTCAACCCAGAATTGCTACGATGAACCGAAGCGTGATAGCTTATGCGCATCGTAACCTTATCGATACCTCCTTCCTGCATAAATCCGGTGCGGGTCCTTTCTATAGGCCGGCCGCCGCGCGCAAGGACGAGGGCATGTCGCTCGACTACAGTTCCCTTCTGTTGGCTGTCGGGTTTTCCGCCGCTTGCCTCGGCCTGACGCTGTTCGGCATCTGGCTTACCGCGCGCTCGGAAAAATTCCTGCTGACATGGGCCGTCAGCGTGCTTCTGATCGTTGCCGACGTCTTCGCCTACCAGGCCTATATCGACGCGCCCGGGCGCCTGCTCGGCCTCGCCAGCTTCACGTTCCTGCTGCTCGGCTTCGCGACCATGCTGGGCGCGGCCCATCAGTTCACGACAGGGAGGTCACCGCTGCCCCGCATTGCTGTCGGCGCCGGCGTCTCGCTGGCAGTCGCCTTGCCGCCGATGGCGCTTGGCTATGACGGGCTGGGCTTCATGCTGGAGAATGCCTTTGCCGCGCTGCTCCTGTTTGCGACGGCCTATGAATACTGGAAGGGTCGTACGGAATTCCCTGCCCCTATCCTCGGCATTGCCGGGCTCTACACCGCTACCGGAATTTCCTTCGTGCTGTGCTCCGGTGCACTTGTCTGGGATGGCAGGCTGGTGCTTGGCCATGCTCCGAGCAACTGGGCCGAGGATTTCAGCCTCATCGTCGTCATCGCCTGCATGACCGGCATCGGCGCGCTCTCGCTGGCGCTCAACCAGGGACGCCTGGCGCAGCATCATCGCCGCGAAGCGCTGACCGATCCGCTGACCGGACTGCTCAACCGGCGCGCTTTGTTCGACCTTCACGGCAAAACACCGGTCCGGTCCTTCACCGCCGTGATCGTGTTCGATCTCGACGGCTTCAAGGCCATCAATGACGAGTTCGGCCATGCCACCGGCGATGAGGTGCTGAAACTGTTCGCCAAGGATTTGACCGCCAATCTCCAGCCAGGCGATGTCGCCGCGCGCATGGGCGGAGAGGAATTTGCATTGGTGCTCGATCGCACCTTGCCTGAAAAGGTGGAATTCATAGCCGAGCGCATCCGGGCCAGTTTTGCCATGCGCCGGATCGATACCGAGACCCGCCTGCTCTCCTGCACGGTCAGCGCCGGCTACGCCTTCGGCAGCGAGGGCGGCACCAAATTCGACAAGGTGCTCAGCGCCGCCGACAAGGCGCTTTACGGCGCCAAGCGCGGCGGCCGCAACCGTGTGCTCGCCTTCCGGCGCGCCGGGTAGGTTGGGCTGATATTCAGCCGGCCTGAACCTCACCACACGTAAAACAACACCCCAAAGCGCGTCGCATGAGGCCGTTCAGGCGCGACGCGCTTTTAGGCCGCTATGACGATCTCGTTGTAAGTGTCGAGGTCGACGTAGAAAACCTTGGTGATTTCGCCGATCAGCTCATCCTGCTGGTAGCCTTGCGAGCGCAGAATGTTGATGGCGGTAATGATGTCGACACGCTCTGTCAGCCGTCGTTTCTGGTGGTCCTCGACGAACCGTTCCATAGCCCTATTCTCCTGGCAAGATTATCTGAACGCATTGACCGACAATCAGAACTGCGAGGGAAGGTAGGGTGGCTTGCTTGCGTGGAACTTGCAGGCTGAGCCAGCATATTCCCTCGATCTGCTACAGAACCAGACTGATACGGAAGCGGCCGACTCACCGAGGCCTAGGAAAGACTAGCATGCAGTATTCGGCGTGCCAGAGTGTGGCGGCCTGGACGAAAGTCCGACGCAACGGGTGCGGACCTTCGCGACTTCATCATCCTTGGGCGTAGCGACGCGAAGCGGAGCGAAGACCCAGGGATCCATGCCGGGACGAAGAAGCGTCATTAACGGTGCAGAATGTGGAATGCCAATGTGCCGCAGAAGCGATCTTGTTCTGCATCGCGGCACTCTTTGGCTGATGTCGCGGCATGGATTCTAGGGTCTGCGCGCGTCGCTCCGCTCCTTGGCTCCGCCCTAGAATGACGAAGTGATTGTGGGCATTTCAGCCAATCTTCGACGTGTACGATCCGTGCAGCCGTCGACCTGCGTTAAACCGTCAGAAACTTCCTGACGTCCGCCCGGTCGAGATCTTCGGCCGGGCCGGTGTGGACGATCTGGCCGCGGTCCATGATGTTGACCTCGTCAGCGAGCTCGCGGCAGAAATCCAGATATTGCTCGACCAGCAGAACGGCGATACCGGCCTGGTCGCGCAGATAGCGGATGGCGCGGCCGATGTCCTTGATGATCGAGGGCTGGATGCCTTCGGTCGGCTCGTCGAGCACCAGCAGTTTCGGCCGCATGACGAGCGCCCGGCCGATGGCGAGCTGCTGCTGCTGGCCGCCTGAGAGATCGCCGCCGCGGCGCCCCAGCATCTGCTTCAGCACCGGAAACAGTTCGAAGACATGCGCCGGCACGTTGCGGTCGGCGCGCTTCAAGGGCGCAAAGCCGGACGCCAGATTTTCGCGCACCGTCAGCAGCGGAAAGATCTCCCTGCCCTGCGGTACGAATGCGATGCCCGACCGGGCGCGATCATACGCCGCGCTCCGGTCGAGCGCCTTCCCCTCGAAGGCAACGCTTCCGCTCGTCAGCCGGTGGTGGCCGACGATCGATCTCATCAAACTGGTCTTGCCGACGCCGTTGCGGCCGAGCACGCAGGTGATCTTGCCGGCACCCGCCGTCAGCGACACACCGCGCAGCGCCTGAGCAGCGCCGTAATGGAGCGTGGCGTTGGAAACTTCGAGCATGTCAGCGCCTTCTCCAGAAGCGGAGGAACGGAAAGTCGAAGCGATGGAATTGCACCCGCCAGACCATGCTCATCTCCCGAGATAAACTTCGACAACCCGCTCGTCGGCCGAGACGAAATCGAGCGAGCCTTCCGACAGCACCGAGCCCTCATGCAGGCAGGTGACCTTGACGCCGAGTTCGCGCACGAAATGCATGTCGTGCTCGACGACGATGACCGAATGGTCGCGCGCTATGTCCTTGAGCAGCCGCGCGGTTTCCTCGGTCTCGGCATCGGTCATCCCTGCGACCGGCTCGTCAACCAAAAGCAGCTTCGGGTCCTGCGCCAGCAGCATGCCGATCTCCAGCCACTGTTTCTGGCCATGGCTGAGATTGGCTGCCAGATCGTGGCGCTTGTCGCCCAGCCGGATGATGCCGAGGATGTCGTCGATCTGTCTGGCTTCGGCGGCCGAGCGGCGATGGAACAGCGCCGGAAAGATCGAGCGCGGGCCCTTCAGCGCCAGCATCAGATTGTCTTCGACGCTGTGGCTTTCGAAGACGGTCGGCTTCTGGAATTTGCGGCCGATGCCCATCATGGCGATCTCCGCCTCGTCGTGCCGGGTCAGATCGACCTGGCCGTCGAAGAACACTTCGCCCTCGTCGGGCCGGGTCTTGCCGGTGACGATGTCCATCATCGTCGTCTTGCCGGCGCCGTTGGGACCGATGATGGCGCGCATCTCGCCCTTGTCGAGCACCAGCGACAGATTGTTGATGGCGCGGAAACCGTCGAAGGAGACCGAGACGCCGTCGAGATAGAGGATGGTGTTGGACTTCGACATCGCTCTATTCCGCCGGCTGCGGTTCAGGCCCGGACGCGGACCAGGCACCGGGCGTTGTTGCTGCGTTGCGCACGATCTTCAATGGCGGCGCGGCATCAGGGTCTGTGCCCGCTTCCTCTGCAATCGCTGCAGCCCGCATCGCCCGAGCGTTACCGCGCCAGGAATCCCACATGCCGACGATGCCCTTGGGCAGGAACAGGGTTACGGCGACGAACAGGCCGCCGAGCGCAAACAGCCAGAACTCCGGCAGCAGGCCGGTGAACCAGGATTTGCCGGCGTTGACCAGCAGCGCGCCGACGATCGGGCCGACAATGGTGCCGCGCCCACCGACGGCTGCCCAGATCACGACTTCGATGGAATTGGATGGCTCGAATTCGCCGGGATTGATGATACCGACCTGCGGCACATAGAGCGCGCCGGCGATGCCGGCCATGACAGCCGAGACGGTGAAGGCAAACAGCTTCACGTTCTCCGCCCGCCAGCCGAGGAAGCGGGTGCGGCTCTCGGCGTCGCGCACCGCCATCAGCAGCTTGCCGTATTTGGAGCCGACGATCGCCCAGGTGATGAAGACGGCGAGCGCGAGTATGATGGCGCTGGCGGCAAACAGGGCCGAGCGGGTGGCGTCGGCCTGCACGTTGAAGCCCAGAATATCCTTGAAATCGGTCAAGCCGTTGTTGCCGCCGAAACCCATGTCGTTGCGGAAGAAGGCGAGCAGCAGCGCGTAGGTCATCGCCTGGGTGATGATGGAGAGATAGACGCCGGTGACGCGGCTGCGGAAGGCGAACCAGCCGAAGACGAAGGCGAGCAGGCCGGGCACCGCCAGCACCATGATGGCGGCGAACCAGAAGTGGTCGAAACCGGTCCAGAACCAGGGCAATTCCTTGTAGTTCAGGAACACCATGAAATCGGGCAGGATCGGATTGCCGTAAACGCCGCGCGAGCCGATCTGGCGCATGAGGTACATGCCCATCGCATAGCCGCCGAGGGCGAAGAAGGCGCCATGGCCGAGCGAGAGGATGCCGCAATAGCCCCAGACGAGATCGAGCGCCAAGGCAAGCAATGCATAGCAGAGGTACTTGCCCGTCAACGCGACGATGTAGGACGGAATATAGAACGCGCTTTGCGGCGACACTGCGAGGTTGAGCAGCGGCACGATAATGGCGGCCGTCAGCAGGATGAAAATAGTGATGGCGATGCGACGGTCGGCACCCGCGGCGAAGAAGCGTCCCGTGATCATGTTTCCACCGCCCTGCCCTTGAGCGCGAACAGGCCGCGCGGGCGCTTCTGGATGAACAGGATGATCAGCACCAGCACGACGATCTTGCCGAGCACCGCGCCAGCATAGGGTTCGAGAACCTTGTTGACGATGCCGAGCGAGAAGGCGCCGACCAGCGTGCCCCAGAGATTGCCGACGCCGCCGAAGACCACGACCATGAAGCTGTCGATGATGTAGCCGCGGCCGAGATTGGGCGAGACATTGTCGATCTGGCTGAGCGCGACGCCGGCAATGCCGGCAATGCCGGAGCCGAGCGCAAAGGTCAGCGCATCGACCCAAGGCGTCCTGATGCCCATCGAGGCGGCCATGCGGCGGTTGGCGGTGACGGCGCGCATCTGCAGGCCCCAGGGCGTGCGCTTCATAACAAAGAGCAGCACGCCGAAGACGGTGAGCGCGAAGACCAGGATCCAGAGGCGGTTCCAGGTGACGGCGAGTTGGCCGACATCGAACGATCCCGACATCCAGGAGGGGTTGCCGACCTCCTGGTTGGTCGGTCCGAAGATCGAGCGCACCGCCTGCTGCAGGACAAGCGAGACGCCCCAGGTTGCGAGCAGCGTTTCCAGCGGCCGGCCGTAGAGGAAACGGATGACGCCGCGCTCGATGATCAGGCCGACGGAAGCGGCAACCAGGAAGGCGAGCGGCAGCGCGATCACCAGCGACCAGTCGAACAGGCCGGGGAATGAGGTTCGGATCACCTGCTGGACGACGAAGGTGGTGTAGGCGCCGAGCATCACCATCTCGCCATGCGCCATGTTGATGACGCCCATGACGCCGAAGGTGATGGCAAGGCCGATGGCGGCCAGCAGCAGCACCGAGCCAAGCGAGATGCCGTACCATATGTTCTGGCCGGCATCCCACAGGGCCAGGCTCGAATTGATGCTGGCGATTGCCGCCGCCGCGGCATCCTTGACCGCGCCTTGCGCATTGGCCTCGACCGCGGTGAGCAGCGAGACCGCGTCGCGGTCGCCGCGCGCGCCGATCAGGGCAATGGCGGCAAGCTTGTCGGCCTCCGGCTTATCGGAGACCAGCACCGATGCCGCGCGCGCCTGTTCGAACAATGCCTTGACCTTGGCGTCGGTCTCGGCGGCGATGGCTGCATCGAGCGGCTCGATATTGGCGGCATCGGGGGTCTTGAACATGGTGTCGGCGGCGGCGATGCGGACAGAAGGATCTTTCGCGCGCAACGTCAGCGTTCCCAGCGCATCTCGGATGACACGACGCAGCGTGTTGTTGACCTTGATCTTCGTGATGTCGGCCTTGGGGGCGTCGCCGGCTTTCTCGCCACTCAGCGGGTCGAGCAGCGTGACGCTGTCGGCGGCCTCACTGCCGACGAAGACGGCTGAATCGGCTTTACGGATGTAAAGGTTGCCTTCGGCGAGCGCTGCAAGCGGCCGTTCAACCAGCGGATCGCCGGTGGCGGCAAGTTCGCGCACGACGGCCTCAGTGGCGGCAAAGCCCGTGCCCGTGGCGAATTTGGCGACGATGGCGCGCAGATCGGCTTCGGCTGCGTTCGACGGCAATAGGCTTGCCACCAGGAACACCAGCATGAGGCCGAGAGTGCGCAACAGGATCATCCGTTCAGATACTCTTCTGTGGGGAAATTCCGCGTCCGGGCGGGCTGAAGCGCCCGGACGCTTGGCGGTACCGATCGTGGACGCGTCCACGATCGGTCAGTCCCGGGAGGGATCAGTTCGTGCCCTTGCCGCCGCATTTGCCGGTGGCAACGTTGAAGTTGCCGCAGGACAGAGGCGCGCGCCAATCCGAAATCAGGTCCTTGGAATCGGGCAGATAGTCGGACCATTCGTCGCCCATCACGAGGCCGGGCGTCTGCGACACGGTCTCGAACTGGCCGTCGGCCTGGATCTCGCCGATCAGCACCGGCTTGGTGATGTGATGGTTCGGCATCATGGTCGAATAGCCGCCGGTGAGGTTCGGCACGGACACGCCGACCATGGCGTCGATGACCTTGTCGGGATCGGTGGTGCCAGCCTTTTCGACCGCCTTCACCCACATGTTGAAGCCGATATAGTGAGCTTCCATCGGGTCGTTGGTGGTGCGCTTGTCATTCTTGATGAACTTGTGCCAGTCGGCGATGAACTTCTTGTTTTCGGGTGTGTCGACGCTCTCGAAATAGTTCCAGGCAGCGAGATGGCCGACCAGCGGCGCGGTATCGAGACCGGCCAGTTCTTCCTCACCGACCGAAAAGGCCATGACCGGGATGTCCTCGGCCTTGATGCCCTGGTTGCCGAGTTCCTTGTAGAACGGAACGTTGGCATCGCCATTGACGGTCGAGACGACGGCGGTCTTCTTGCCGGCCGAGCCGAATTTCTTGATTGCGGAGACTTCGGTCTGCCAGTCGGAGAAGCCGAACGGCGTGTAGTTGACCATGATGTCTTCGGCGGCGACGCCCTTGGCCTTCAGATAGGCCTCGAGGATTTTGTTGGTGGTTCGGGGATAGACGTAGTCGGTGCCTTCCAGCACCCAGCGCTTCACCGAGCCACCGTCCTCGCTCATGAGATAATCGACGGCAGGAATCGCCTGCTGGTTCGGGGCGGCGCCGGTGTAGAACACGTTGCGCTCGCTTTCCTCGCCCTCATACTGGACGGGGTAGAACAGGATGTTGTCGAGTTCCGAGAACACCGGCAACACCGATTTGCGCGACACCGAGGTCCAGCAGCCGAACACGGCGGCGACCTTGTCCTTCGAGATCAGCTCGCGCGCCTTTTCGGCAAAGAGCGGCCAGTTGGAGGCCGGATCGACAACGACCGCCTCGAGCTTCTTGCCGAGCAGACCGCCCTTGGCATTCTGCTCTTCGATGAGCATCAGCATGGCGTCTTTCAGCGTCGTCTCCGAAATCGCCATGGTCCCCGATAGCGAATGCAGAATGCCGACCTTGATCGTGTCTTCGGCGGCCTTGGCCGGAGACGACATCGACAGGCCGGCGGCGATCACGCCCGCCGAAAACATTTTTGTTATTGTGGAGAAATTACCCCTCATACCGAAGACTCCCAAGCTGTTTGATTGCACCGCGACAATGCAAAGCAACTGCCGTGCCAAACGCGAAGGCGCCGCTCACAAAGATGGAATAGCCGAGCGTTATCAGCCGGTTGGTATATTAGCCTGGAGAAACAAAAAGGCAGCCGGTAAAAATTGATTGAGGCAAATTTGCGCAGCGCACACCACTTTTGCCTAATTTTCGCCCAATTGAGACAAATGCCTAGTTTTTGATCTCCGGCCGTGGGTTCCGGGCGAACAATGTTGCGGCACCGCGCAAAAATAGGGCAAGCTCGCCCTTCAAAAGAGAGACGTCATGACATCTCGCATCTCACGCATTTCCTGCATCCTGCTGCTGATGGCAACGAGCGGCGCCGCGCGCGCCGATTTCAGCGAGGGCAAACTTCCTGACGGCACCTATCATTGCGAGGTCTATTTGCTCGGCGCCTTCCTCAACCTCGGCGACATCACTATCAAGGGCAATGTCTATACCGGCCCGGTGACGTTCGGAACGGCGCTGCAAGGCTACAACTATCAGATGAACGCCAATGGCGAGATCACCTGGCTCGGGCCGCTGGGCGGCTATACCACCGGTGGCAACTCCGTCTCCATGACACAGGCAACACTGGACGGCGAGACCGCCCCGTCATTCGACATCATTCTGAAGCAGCCCGACGGCGCCTTCACCGCCTCGACCTGCACCAAGGGCTGAGCGATGCGTAGTGCCGCGCCCAGTTGCGGCAAAACCTTCCTCTTATGTCATGTGAATGTTGCCTAAGCAGACTAGGGCAACGGTGCGCCGTAACATCCACCCTGAGAGGCAGACACCATGGCCAATACACCGTCTTCATCCTCCCCCGTCATCCGCGAAATCATTGCCGAGCGCGTCTCGCGCCGGTCTCTTTTGAAAGGCAGCCTCGCCTCCGGCGCGCTGATTGCCGGCGGCAGCTTTGTCGGCTCCTTGTTTGCCGGCGAAACGCATGCCGCCGCAGCGCAGTCGACGCTCGGCTTTCCCGAGCTGAAGCGGGTCTACGACAAGACCCATGCCGCCGCCGAAGGCTATGAGACGACCATCGTCGCGCGCTGGGGCGACCCGCTTGCAGCCGGCCTCGCCGAATTCGACGGCAACAAGGTCGCGGCGGAGGAACAGGAAAAGCGCTTCGGCTACAATTGCGACTACATCGCCTTCATGCCGCTGCCCAAGGGCACGGTGAATTCCGATCATGGCCTGCTCTGCGTCAACAACGAATACATCTCGCCCAATGTGATGTTTCCGGGGATGACCGAGGGCGATGCCGGCAAGACGATGACCAGGGAACAGGTCAATCTCGGCATGGCCGCGATGGGCCATTCGATCCTCGAGGTGCAGGTGAAGGACGGCAAGTGGGAAACCGTGGCGGACAGCCCGCTCAACCGCCGCATCACCGCCAACACCGAAATGACCGTTTCCGGACCGGTTGCCGGCCATGCGCTGATGAAAACTTCGGCCGACCCGACTGGCACGAAAGTGCTCGGCACCAGCTATAATTGCAGCGGCGGTTTCACCCCCTGGGGTACGGTGCTGACCTGCGAGGAAGGCGTGTCCGACATTTTCGGCGGCGACCCTAAAAAGGCGCCGACTGCCGACCTGCTCGACCGTTACGGCTTCGACGGCTCCGACATCTATGGCCGCGGCCGCTTCCATGACCGCTTCAACCTCGACAAGGAACCGAACGAGGCCAACCGCTTCGACTGGGTGGTCGAGATCGACCCTTACGATCCTCAGTCCAGGCCGGTGAAGCGCACGGCACTTGGCCGCATGTCGCATGAGGCCTCGACCGTGGTCCTCAACAAGGACGGCCGCGTTGTCGTCTATATGGGTGACGACGACTATTTCGAATATATGTACCGCTTCGTCTCGGCCAAGGCCTATGACAAGGCCAACCCGGCCTCCGGCGCCGATCTGCTCGACGATGGCGTGCTGTCGGTCGCCCGCTTCGATGCCGATGGCTCGATGACGTGGCTGCCGTTGGTGCACGGCCAGGGCAAGCTTACCGTCGAGAACGGTTTTGCCGACCAGGCCGAGGTGCTGTTGAAGACGCGGTTTGCGGCAGATGCGCTCGGCGCCACGCCGATGGACCGGCCCGAGGACATCGAGACCAATCCGGTGACCGGCCGCGTCTATGCGGTGATGACCAAGAACAAGAAGCGCGACCAGTCAAAGGTCAATCCGGCCAACACGCGGCCGGAAAATCTCTGGGGCCATATTGTCGAACTGATCCCGCCCGGCGGCCGCGGCGCGGATGCCGACCACACGGCGGAAAAGTATGCCTGGGACCTGTTCGTGCTCTGCGGCAACCCGAAAGATGCCAAGGTCGGCGCCACTTTTCATCCGGACACGTCGGACAATGGCTGGTTCGTCTGCCCCGACAACATCACCTTCGACCCGGCGGGGCGGCTGTGGGTGGCGACGGACGGCGCCAATGATTTCGACCTGCCGGACGGCGTCTATGGCGTCGACACCGAAGGTGCGGCGCGCGGCCTGCCGAAGCTGCTGTTCACCTGCCCGCACGGCGCCGAAGCGACCGGCCCGTGCTTCACGCCGGACGGCACGACTTTGTTCCTGTCGGTGCAGCACCCTGCGGAAGATGCCGAGACGCTCGACAAGGCGCAGACGCTATGGCCCGATTTCAAAGACGGCCAGTTGCCGCGACCTTCCGTCGTCGCCATCCGCCGCAGGGACGGACAGCCGGTCGGCGTATAGTGAGTCCTAGTGAAAAAGGCGGAACGCGCCATGCGCGTTCCGCGTAGCGATCCGGGAGGACGGCTCAGATCGTCTTGGCCGACATTTGCGAAGCGATGTATTCGGCCTGGCGGATAGCCAGCGACACGATCGTCAGCGTCGGATTTTCAGCCGCACCGGTCGTGAACTGGCTGCCGTCCGACACGAACAGGTTCTTGATGTCGTGCGCCTGGCCGTGCTTGTTGACGACGCCGTCTTCCGCCTTTTCGCTCATCCGGTTGGTGCCGAGATTGTGGGTTGAGGGATAGGGCGGCGTCGGGAAGGAGCGCGTCGCGCCGACCGCATCGTAAAGCGCTGTGGCCTGCTTGTAGGCATGGTTGCGCATCGCCGTGTCGTTGGGATGATCATCGAAATGCACGTCGGCGATCGGCATGCCGTGCGCGTCCTTCTCGTCCTTGTGCAGCGTGACGCGGTTTTCCGCGCGCGGCATGTCCTCGCCGACGATCCACAGGCCAGCCATGTGATCATAGTGGTCGAGCGCGGTGGTGAAGGAACGGCCCCAGCCGCCGGGATTGAGGAAGGCGGCCATGAAGGGCAAGCCGAGCGACAGCGTCTCGAATTCATAGCCGCCGACAAAGCCGCGTGAGGGATCGTGCCGCGCCTCGTCGCGGATAATGCCGGCCATGGTGGTGCCGCGATACATTCGCACCGGTTGGTCGAAAATGGCGTAGACCGAACCGGTGGTGTGGCGCATGTAGTTCTTGCCGACCTGCCCCGACGAATTGGCAAGCCCTTGCGGAAACTTCGCTGACTCGGAGTTCAGCAGCAGGCGCGGGCTTTCGATCGAGTTGCCGGCGACGGCAACGATGCGGGCCTTCTGCTCCTGCAGCTTGCCGTCCTTGTCGGCATAGACGACGCCGGTCACTTTTCCGCTAGCGTCATGGTTGATCTTGATCGCCATGGCGTTTGGCCGGACCTCGAGATGGCCGGTCGCCTCACCCTTGGGAATCTCGGTGTAGAGCGTCGACCATTTGGCGCCCCATTTGCAGCCCTGGAAGCAGAAGCCGGTCTGTTGGCAGGAGTTGCGGTCGTCCCGCTCGACCGAATTGATTGCCATGTTGCCGGTATGACATTCCTTATAGCCGAGCTTGTCGGCGCCGGCCTTGAGCACCTTGAAGTTGTTGTTGCCGGGCAGCCGCGGCCAGCCATTGGTGCCGGTGACGCCCATCTTGGCTTCCGCCTTGGCGTAGTAAGGCTCCATCTCGGCCAATGTGACCGGCCAGTCCAGCAGGTTGGCGCCTTCCAGCTTGCCGTAGGTCGAGAGCGTCTTGAACTCATGCTCCTGGAAGCGCAGCGAGGCGCCGGCCCAGTGCGTGGTCGAGCCGCCGACCGATTTGACGATCCAGGCCGGCAAATTGGGGAAATCCTTCGACACCCGCCAGTCGCCTGAGGTTGTGCGCTTGTCCGTCCAGGCGAGTTGGCTGAAGGAACCCCACTCGTCATTGATGAAATCCTCGTATTCGTGGCGCGCGCCGGCCTCGAGGATGACGACATCGACGCCTTTCTGGGCGAGTTCGTTGCCGAGCGTGCCGCCGCCGGCGCCGGAGCCGATGATCACGACCACGCCGTCGTTGTTGAGATCAAATGAAGCTGCCATGGTTTCCTCCCATGAATTCCTGTTTGCCGGGTTTCAGAACGACGGAAGGGCTCAGAGCCACTCTATGTCGTCGAAACCGCGCGCGATGTAGCCGCCCTTGGAGTAGGATTCGCCCTCGTAGCCGAAGATCGGCCACACCTCCTGCTGGTTGTAGAGGCTGACGACGAGGCCGCCGCGGATGGACTGGAAGAACGGCGTCGCCTCGATCTGCAGTAGCACGGCAACGCGCTGCTCCTCCCAGCCGAGGCCGCGATAGCCGCCCTCGCCCGACTTCTTGTCGAGGTCGGCGATGCCGTCTTCGATCATCGCCTTGTAGGCAGCGTCCTTGCCAGCCTGCTCGTCATGCCCTTTTACGGCGATGGCGTAGTATTTGTCGGGCACCTGATCGTGCGGATAGATGTCGCGCGCCATCTGGATCAGCGTCGCCATGGTTTCGGGCTTGAGCGCCGATGTCTCGAGCCCCCAGGCATTTTCAGGGCTGATGACGGCGCTGCCGGAAATGACGAGCAACGCGCCGATGCCGCCGCGTTTGAGAAGTTCACGACGTGAGAGCCTCGCGTCATAGATCGTGACCATTTGTTCCTCCCTGCTTGCTGTTTGCGCCCTTGAACAGCGCCGTTGCTGGCGCCGCGCGGCTGAATGCGGCTGATAATCCCCTACTGGAAGCGCCCTCCACGCTGCAGAACCTCGATCTTGTAGCCGTCGGGGTCCTCGATGAAGAAAAAGCGGGCGATCAGCGATCCGTCGCGGTTGAATTCGACGATCTTCTTGGGGTTGAGGCCGAGCGCGCCGATCCGGTCGTGTTCGCTGTCGAGATCGGACACCGAGACCGCCAGATGGCCGTAACCGTCGCCAAGCCCATAAGGCTCGGTGCGGCCCTTGTTCACGGTGAGTTCGAGCTCGAACCCCGTTTCGGCGTTGGCAAGGTAAATCAGCGTGAATGTCTCGAAATCCAGCCTGTCGGCGACGTCGAGCCCGAAAGCGTTTCTGTAGAAATCGACGGATCTGGCCTCTTGGAGAACCCGGATCATGGAATGGATTGCCTTCGCCAAATCAGTCTCCGCCGCTGCATGTTGGAGGCGATTATGGGCGGCACGCGCGAAAGGTGGTGGCAGCCGGTTACCACGGCTAAATTTGCAATCGCTGCTATGCCTGCGCCTAAAGACGAAAGTCCGATTGCCGATTCGGCCCACAAGGCCGAACATGCAGGGACAACCACAACTTGAAGGCGCGACACGCTGCGCCCAAAACCAACAATATCGGGAGGTAAGGATGTGCAGGGTTTTTGCCGGGCAGGATCCGGAAGGCTATCGACAGATCAACCGGTCGATCCGCATCGACGGTCACTCTACGAGTATCCAGCTTGAAGGAACGTTCTGGGCGCTGCTTGACGAAATTGCCGACAGCCAGGGCCTGACGACGCCGAAGTTCATCTCAAAACTCTATGACGAGGCGATCGAGATCAACGGCGCCATTCCCAACTTCGCGTCGATGCTGCGTACCACCTGCGCGCTCTATCTGCGCGGTCACCGGCCAGACATGGATGAGCTGACGCCGAAGCGCGAAGCGGCCTGAGGAAGCTAGCCTTCCGCCGCAACGTCGAGCCCGAGCCGCGCCATATCGGTGAACAGCGCCTGACGTTCGGAATAGGCAGTCTGTTCGCCGGTCACGATGTTGTCGACGACGGTCAGCAGCGACAGCGCGCGGGCGCCGAAATGCGCCGCGATTCGGTAGAGTGCGCTGGTTTCCATATCGACAGCGAGAGCGCCAAGCGCCTGCGCTTCGGCAAAGCGGTCGCGCCCTTCAGGGTGGTAGAAGACATCGCTGCAGATGGTCAGCCCGGCCTGGTGGTCGATGCCGAGCTGGGCGGCGCAGGCCAAAGCGTGGGCGAACAGGCCGGGATCGGGCCCGGCGGCAGCATCGTAGAGGCCGAAGACCTGGCCGCTTTGGTCGCTTTCGGCGCGCACCGACTGCGAGATCACCAAGGAGCGCAGCGGCACGCGGGGTGTCAGGCCGCCGCAGGTACCTGTGCGGATCAGCGTTTTGACGCCGTGAACATCCAGGAGTTCATGCACATAGACCAGGAAAGACGGGACACCGATGCCGGTGGCCTGGATGCTGATGGGACGGCCGCGATAGAGACCAGTGAAGCCGAGTGCGCCCCGGCGGCGGTTGACGCAGCGCGGTGCCTCAAGAAATGTCTTTGCCATCCACTCGGCGCGTTGCGGATCGCCCGGTAACAGCACCGTTGCGGCATAGTCGCCCCTGGCAGCCTCGTTGTGCGGCGTCACGACATGCTCCCCAATACCCGCCGCCCGTTTCGCCTGCAATCATGGCAGCGTCACGTCATTGCGCAAGCTTTGAATTAGGGCGCCCTAAGACTCCAACACATCCTTGACCACGGTGGCCAGCTGCTTGAGGGAGAACGGCTTCGGCAGGAAGCCGAATTGCGCGTCCGGCGGCAGGTTTCTGGCGAAAGCGTCTTCCGCATAGCCGGACACGAAGACGAACTTGATGTCGGGCTGGCGCTTGCGCAGTTCGCCGAGCAGCGTCGGTCCGTCCATTTCCGGCATCACCACGTCGGACACGACGATATCGACTTTGCCGCCGAGCGCCTCGAAGACTTCCAGCGCCTCGACGCCCGAGGAGGCCTCATGGACGGTATAGCCGCGCGAGGTCAGCGCCCGCGAGCCGCCCATGCGCACGGCGTCTTCGTCCTCGACGAGGAGCACAGTGGCCGAGCCCGACAGGTCCTTGGCGCTGTCGGCGGCTTTCACCGGCGCAGCCGGCGCCTCGCTGACGTCGCCGGGCTTCTTCGCCTCCACGATATGGCGCGGCAGGAAGATGCGGAAGGTCGAACCCTTGCCGACTTCGGAATCGCAGAAGATGAAACCGCCGGTCTGCTTGATGATGCCATAGACCATCGACAGGCCAAGGCCGGTGCCTTTGCCGACTTCCTTGGTGGTGAAGAACGGCTCAAAAATCTTCTTCAGCACGTCCGGCGCAATGCCCGAGCCGCTATCCTCGACCTCGACCACGACATAGTCGGCAGGCGTGAGCTCGCGGTAGGAGAAGCTCTTGCATTGTTCGGCGGTGACGTTGCGGGTGCGCACGGTGAGGTCGCCGCCGGCCGGCATGGCGTCGCGCGCGTTGACGGCCAGGTTGACCACCACCTGCTCGAACTGGCCGATATCGACCTTGACCGGCCACAAATCGCGGCCGTGGTCGACCTTCAGCTTGATCTCGTTGCCAACCAGGCGGGCAAGCAGCATCCGGAGATCGGCAAGCACGTCGGTCAGGTTCAGCACTTCCGGCCGCAATGTCTGCTTGCGCGAGAAGGCGAGCAACTGCCGCACCAGCGAGGCCGCCCGGTTGGCATTCTGCTTGATGTTCATGATGTCGGGGAAGGACGGGTCCGACGGCCGGTGATTGGTCAGCAAAAGATCCGACGCCATGATGATGGCGGTCAGCACATTGTTGAAGTCGTGGGCGATGCCGCCGGCGAGCTGTCCGACCGCCTGCATCTTCTGGCTCTGCGCCATCTGGCCCTCGAGCGCCTTCTGCTCGGTGGTCTCGACGGCATAGACGATGGCCGATTCCTCGGCGCCCTCGCCGGTGCCGTCGGCGACGGCGTTGACGTAGAAGCGGATGTGACGCTCCTCATTGCCTGGCAGCAGCGTGTCGATCGGCTCGATGTCGGCCTGCCTCAGCCGCGCCTTTTCGAACGCGGCGGCAAAGGCCGGCCGGTCGCGCTCATGGATCACGGTGTCCAGCCGCACGCGGCGGTCAACCGCGTCGCCGTCGACGACGGAGGAAAACAGCGACAGGAACGGCGCGTTGGTGCGCAGGATGCGGCCGCCATTGTCGACGGCAGCAATGGCCATCGGCGTCGAATTGAAGAAACGGGTGAAGCGCACTTCCGAAGCCCGAAGGTCGGCCGATGCGTCCTCGCCCTGGGTGCGGTTGAGCACAATGGTGCGGGTCGGACCGTTGGTCCCCTCGCGGCTGGCCGAGACCCGATGCATGAAGCGCACCGGCACCGCCTCGCCGGTTGTCGTCGTCAGATCGAGATCGATGACGGCGTTGCGGGTGGTGCCGGGATCGGCCTTGACCGAGCGCACCAGCGCCATGCCGTCGCCGGCGACGATTTCCGGGAGTGTCACGGCGCCAGGGGTGAAGCTCGCCAGATCGATGCCCAGCCATTCGGCGAGCGTGGCGTTGATGTAGGTGACACGGCCTTCCTGGTCGGCCGAGAAGAAACCGGCCGGCGCATGGTCGAGATGGTCGATAGCCTTTTGCAGGTCGAGGAAGAAACGCTCCTGCTCGGCCCGTTCCTGCGAGATGTCGGCGAGTT
Source organism: Mesorhizobium sp. M0052 (assembly GCF_040323255.1). Classification (NCBI taxonomy): domain Bacteria; kingdom Pseudomonadati; phylum Pseudomonadota; class Alphaproteobacteria; order Hyphomicrobiales; family Phyllobacteriaceae; genus Mesorhizobium; species Mesorhizobium sp. M0052. The sequence goes on from NZ_JAMYUS010000009.1 coordinate 96,845, forward strand.
GCCAGGCAAGCATCGGCAGGCGCTGACCGGGAACGCTGAAGGTACGGGCTCGCGCCCGGTACCAGCGCGCGCCGGGTTCGGCGCCCGGCCGGATCGACTGTGCCAGCCGGAACTCACCGTCGCCGGCCTGGCCATCGCGCAAGCCCGAGGCCAGCCGGTATATGGTCACCGAAGCTTCGGGGACATCGGAAAGCAGGCCTTCGACCGTCTTCAGATCGGCGGCCGACGCAGCCCCGGTCATCTCGGCATAGGCCCGGTTGGCGTAGACCACGCGGCCCTTCGTGTCGGTGACGATCAGGCCCTGCGACATGGAATCGACGAAGGCCTTCGACAGTTCATCCCCGGTCGAACGCGGCGCGATCTGCACGAAGCCGATGGCCGTGGCGAACAGGAAGCCGACGCCGATCATGGCAAGCACGCCCAGCATGCCGAGCAGGAACGGATCGCCAAGACGCTCGCGGAAAATGCCGAAAACGAGCGCGGCCCCGGTCAGGACGATGATGAACACGATGAGCCGGGTAACCGCGCCTGGCCGCGTGTTCTGATCGACGATCGGTACCGGATAGAAATCGCCGCGCGTTTCCCTGGCCATATGCCCCCTGCTCGTGAGTTGTCCGACACCGCCCCCGGCCGGTTGAATCACATTCTCCTAATCCGGAAAAGGCCCTGGCGGCAAATGTCGGATAAAAATGACGCGTCGGTGTTTTCAAGCTGTTCACGAAGCGTGAAGGCAACTTGCGGTGGCTGGCCGCAACGGTCTAGTGTCCCTCCACTTCAAAAGCCGATTGGGGGCACCGATGCAGTGGCTGGATAATGTGGCGGGTCCCGGATATGCCGCAGCGCTGCTGTGGACGTTTGCTGCCCTTGTCCTGCTGGTCATCGTGCTCATCATCATCAGGCTGGTCCGCAACCTGACCTTCGGCACCTTCGTTGCCGGCGGCAGGAACCGCAAGACACGGCTGGCGGTCATGGACGCCACGGCGGTCGACAGCCACCGCCGGCTGGTGCTCATCCGTCGCGACGACATCGAACACCTGCTTTTGATCGGCGGCCCGACCGACGTTGTCGTCGAGCGCGATATCAGACTTGCAGCGCCACGCCGTCCGGCATTGACCGGCGATGGCGGTGTTGGCCAGCAGCAACAGGCGCCGCGGCCGCGCGCAGCACAACCCGCTCCGGCCACGCCCGCAAGGCAGGCGCCGCCGCCGCAACCGGTAAGGGCTGCTCCGGCCGCCGTTCCGCCGCGCCAGGCCGCGCCGGCGCCGAAACCGGCTCAAATCTACCAGGCGAGCAATGTGACACCGCTGCCGGCCTATGGCTCCGCCGCCAATACTGCCCGGCAGGCCCCGCCACCGAAGCATGAGTCCATCGACGATACCCTGATGCGGGAGCTCGAGGTCTCGCTCGACGATTCGCACCCCAAACCGGCAAGCAAGCCGGCTGCGAAGGCACCGCAGTCTCTCGACGACGAGATGACCAAGCTGCTCGGCGAACTCGCCAGCCAGAAACGATAAAGCCCGGCGAACCGTCACATCTTGCCGATTCCCGATCGAACGCCGCTTAAGCGTGTCGTCCGTTTCAGCGCGACGCGCTTTAACTTGGGGGCGGACTAAACCCTTCGGCCAAAAACAGAAATGGCCGGGAAACCCGGCCATTTCTGATGAAACAGTCCTGCCTGACGGCAGCGGCTCAATCGTCGCGATAGACCTTCTCGCGGCGTTCGTGGCGCTCCTGCGCTTCGATCGACAAGGTCGCGATCGGACGCGCATCCAGCCGCTTCAGCGCGATCGGCTCGCCGGTTTCCTCGCAATAGCCGTATGTGCCTTCATCGATGCGCTGCAGCGCCGAATCGATCTTTGAAATGAGCTTGCGCTGGCGGTCGCGGGCCCGAAGCTCGATGGCGCGGTCGGTTTCCGAGGAAGCGCGATCGGCGAGATCGGGATGGTTGGCGTTTTCCTGCTGCAGGATTTCGAGGGTTTCGCGCGCTTCGCGCAGTATGTCGGTCTTCCAGGTGACGAGCTTCAGGCGAAAGTAGGATTTCTGCCGTTCGTTCATGAACGGCTCGTCTTCGGAGGGTACGTAATTGGCTGTAACGATATCGTTCATTCGACTCACCCAACAACCCCAAATTTGGCGCCTATATATTCGCGCAGAGAAGGCTGCACAAGCGTAATCCGCGCGCGTTTCACGCAATTGTTAATGCCGCGCGGGCGATCCTCAGCAAAGCCTTCCATAGGAAGGGCGCGGGCGAATTCGCACATGATTCGCTGCGCTTGGGCGTCGCCGCCCATTGTGCCTCAGGCCTTTCTCGTGGCTAATCCAGTTGTGTCATTGGTGGGCAGCACACCATTGGGGGTCCGGTGAGCAGACTGTATCTGTTGAGGCATGCAAAGGCTGGCTGGGCCCTGCCCGGCGTGCGCGACTTCGATCGCCCGCTCGACGCATCCGGCATTGCCGATGCCGAAATGATGGGGACGGCGATGCGTGCCCGCAACTACATCCCCGATATCACGCTCTGCTCCAACGCCAAGCGGGCGCGCCAGACGCTGGAAGGCATCGCCGGCCACACCGATACCGGCCGGGTGCTGTTCTTCGACACGCTCTACAGCGAGGATGCCGCCGGCTACCTCGCCATCATCCGCAGCAATGGCGGGCCGGGCTCGCTGCTCGTCATAGGCCACAATCCGATGACGGAAGACCTTGCCATGGCGGTCTCGGGCGACGGCGACGAGGCTGCTCGGGCCATCATGAACCATGGTTTCCCGACCTCCGGCCTTGCGGTCGTGCGCTTCAGCGGCAACCTTGCGGAAGCCTCGCAAGGCGCCGGCTACCTCGAAGCCTTCCTGACCCCCGTCGATCTCTGAGCCGAGCCGGCCGAGGCCGGGCGCCATTTCAAACTTGAACCGCAAAGCCTATATCGGGCGCAAGAGCACGCCTGAGAGAACAGATTTTGGCATCATCGCTGACCACTTTCACCGACGAAGCGAGAATTGCCCTGGATACGCTGTCGGGGCGTGCGAGCGGGCTTTTTTCGCCGTCGCTTCGGCTGGGCGTCACCGGCCTGTCCCGGGCCGGCAAGACGGTGTTCATCTCGGCTCTCGTCCACAATCTCATCCATGGCGGGCGCCTGCCGCTGTTCGAGGCGCAGAAGTCGGGACGGATCGCGCGCGCCTTCCTTGAGGAACAGCCGGATGATGCGGTGCCGCGTTTTCAGTACGAGGACCATATCTCGGCGCTGGTCAACGACCGCGTCTGGCCGGACTCGACGCGCGCCATTTCGGAACTCAGGCTCACCATCGAATATGAGTCTGCCTCCGGCTGGAACCGGATGTTTTCCAGCGGCCGATTGTCGGTCGACATCGTCGACTACCCCGGCGAATGGCTGCTCGACCTGCCGCTGCTCGGCAAATCCTTCGCCGATTTTTCGCGCGAGGCGTTCGAGATGGCGATGCTGCCGGTGCGGGCCGACCTGTCGCAGGACTGGCGGACGCTGTCGGCGACCATCGACCCCAATGCCGATGCCGATGAGATGACGGCGCGACGCCTCGCCGAGAGCTTTGCCGCCTACCTCAAGGCCTGCAAGCTCGACGAGCGGGCGCTTTCGACCTTGCCGCCCGGCCGTTTCCTGATGCCTGGCGACCTCGAGGGATCGCCGGCGCTGACCTTCGCGCCCTTGCTGCTCAAGGGTGAGAAACGGCCGCGCTCCGGCTCGCTGCAAGCGATGATGGAGCGCCGCTACGAGGCCTACAAGACGCATGTGGTGAAACCGTTCTTCCGCGAACACATCACCCGCCTCGACCGCCAGATCGTGGTGATCGACGCCATGCAGGCGTTGAACGCCGGCCCCGGCGCGATGGCCGACCTGGAACGCGCGGTGACCGAAATCCTCTCCTGTTTCCGTCCTGGCCGAGGCAATTTCCTCACCGACCTGTTTTCACGCCGCATCGACCGCATCCTGGTTGCCGCGACCAAGGCCGACCATTTGCATCACGAAAGCCATGACCGGCTGCAGGCAATCGTGCGGCGGCTTGCCGACCGCGCCGTGGCGCGGGCAAATTTCACCGGCGCCGATGTCGATGTGGTCGCCATGGCGGCGGTGCGCGCGACGCGCGAAGGCACGGTCAAGCAAGGCCGCGACACCCTGCCGGTGATCATCGGCACGCCGCTGAAGGGCGAGAAGATCAACGGCGAAACCTTTGATGGTAAAGCCGAAACCGCCATATTTCCCGGGGACTTGCCGGAGAAAATTGATGCGGTTTTCGACGTTTCGGAAGCCGACCACCGGCAGAGCAGCGACGATCCGGCGATCCGTTTCGTGCGCTTTCGCCCGCCAAAGCTCGAACGCACCGCTGAAGGCGTCACGCTGTCGCTGCCGCATATCAGGCTCGACCGCGCCTTGCAGTTCCTGATCGGAGACCATCTGGCATGACCGCGCCCCGCAGACCGGCAGCTTTCCGCATCGAGCCGGAGGCCGAACCGAAGCAGGAAACGCGCAGCCCCCATGCCGAGCCGCCGCGCAAGCCGCGCACCGTCGTCGTGCCGGCCGAGATCGATGTCTTCGATGAGCCGGACATTGTCGCCGCCGAACCGCCGCCGGCGACCGCGCCGCGCAGGCGCTCGCTGTTTGCCAGCCTGTTTTTCGGCGCGGTCGGCGTGCTGGTTTCGCTCGCCGTCGGCCTGTGGACCGACCAGCTCATCCGCGACCTGTTCGAGCGCGCAGAGTGGCTGGGGTGGCTGGCAGCGGGAATGGCCGCAATTGCCGTGTTGGCCCTCGCAGTCGTGCTGGTGCGCGAATTCCTGGCTATCGCCCGGCTGGCCGAGGTCGAAAAACTGCAAAAGCGGGCGCTCGATGCCGTGGCCCGCGACGATCCGAAGGCTGCAAGGGCCGTCGTCGAAGAGCTTTCGGCCTTTGTCGCTGCGAAACCCGAAACCGCGGCCGGCAGGCGCTCCCTGGCCGAATTGCGCGGCGAGATCATCGATGGCGGCAATCTGGTGCGACTGGCCGAGACCGAAATTCTCGGGCCGCTCGATGCGAGAGCCAAGGTGATGATCCTCGAAGCAGCCAAACGCGTGTCGCTGGTCACCGCCGTCAGCCCCCGCGCACTCGTAGACGTTGCCTATGTCGTGTTCGAGGCCGGGCGCCTGATCCGCCGCTTGTCCGAACTCTACGGCGGCAGGCCGGGCACGCTGGGCTTTTTCCGGCTGGCGCGCAGCGTTCTTGCCCATCTGGCGGTGACCGGCTCGATCGCCGTCGGCGACAGCTTTGTCCAGCAGATCGTCGGCCATGGCCTTGCCGCACGGCTTTCGGCGAAACTCGGCGAAGGCGTGGTCAACGGCATGATGACGGCGCGTATCGGCATTGCTGCCATGGAGACGGCGCGGCCCCTGCCCTTCATTGCCGGCAGGCGGCCGGGTATGGGCGATTTCCTGTCGGCGCTGACCTCGTTTGCGGCCAGAAAAGAGAATGAAGCACCCGCCTCGACCAAGTGAACGCCCTCTCGCGGTCACCAAGCATTAACCAATCTTGTTCATGGTCGTCCAACAACAGCCTCCTTGTTGCCGGGTGTCGTCTATGAAAAGCGTAATCTTGTCCTGCGTCCTGCCCCTGGTCGCGCTTGCAGCACCTCTGGGCCCGACCGGGAAAGCCTTTGCAGCGGAGCCCGACAAGCAGTTCTTCCGCACCGTTGAAGGCAAATGGGTCGGCCCGGGCGAAATCATCGCCGGCAAATACAAGGGCACGAAGTTCACCTGCAGCTTCGACGGCTCGACGCCGGACAACAAGACCGGCATGACGCTCGATGGCGACTGCCGCGTCGGTGTCTTCACCCAGAAAATGTCGGCGACCGTCGAGCGCAAGGGCCGCGACTACAAGGGCAATTTCATGGGCGGCGCCGCGGGGTCGGGCCTGGACATCATCGGCGGCAACGTGGTCGATGCCCGCAAAGTCGTCTTCACCATCAACCGCAACCAGCTGCGCGGCGTCATGCAGGCCCGCATTCCCGACGACAATTCGATGACGGTGACCATCGCCGTGCGCGTCGACCAGCAGCTGGTGCCGGTCATCGGCATGAGCCTCAAGCGCGTCGACGCCGTCGAAGTCGGCTCCATCGCCAAAAACTGACTCTCAAGCGGTTCCCCGAAAAAAGCGCGGAACGGGGTTGCACTGCGCGTTAGCTGAGCTGTTCCGCTCAGCTCGATGTCGGGAAGGACACGCCACCTTGCGGCCAGGTTGGCGCTCCTCAAGCACGGGCCGCTCGGGCGGCACCTTTCTGCCGCGACCGGACATGTGGCGCGCAACCGACGATGTCAGCGTCTCCGATGGCCCAAGCCACAGCAAGGCCAACGTGTCATGGTCCTGTGCGTGCCGGCGGTCCTCCGTGTCAGCGCGATGCGCTTTAAGAACACCAGCAAAAAAGGCGGCGGCTACTCGAGCCACCGCCTTCCTCAATTTCCGAACGAAGAATCAGCCCTTGATGGCGGCCGTCAGATCGTCATAGGCCTTGCAGGCGTCGGCCGGCGTGGTGGCGCCCTGATATTTGGTCGTCACAGCCTGCACCTTGGCGGTCAGGTCGGCGGCCTTGGTCGGATCCTTGGTGATCGCTTCCTGCAGCGCGGCGGTCATTTCCTGCGCCTTCTTGGCCGCGATTTCCTGCGTGCATTCAGGCGCCTTCGAACAGGCCGATGCGGCAAGCATGGCGACACCCACGCCGACGAGCAAAAACTTCTTCATGTCAGTCATTCTCCTCACGAAGGCAGAACTTGATCGTCGCTGCCTTCCAACGGCCGAAGCCTGGCGTCCCATAGCCGCCGATTGCGGCAAAACGCAACGTGTGCGGCGCATAAACCTGTGCAGCGCTGCTGCAACGGCGCGGACGGCCTGATTGAGGCCGCCCGTGTCAGACGAAGCGAGGTTTCAGCCACGAGGCTGCAGCAGCGCCAGTGCGGCCGTCGCCGCGGCAAGGACGGCGGTTAGGGTCAAAGGTCCCGTAGCGCCATAGGTGTCCACGACATAGCCGCCGACAACCGCACCGACGGTGATGGCAACCTGGAAGGAAGTGACCATCAGGCTGCCTGCTGCTTCCAGCGCATCAGGTGCCGCGCGAGACATATTGGTCGGCAGCACCACCGGCGCCATGCCGAAGGCGAAGCCCCACAGCGTAACAAAGCCGAAGGCAACGCCGGTTTGCGCGCCCCAAAGCACCAAAGCGAGTGCCGCAAACGCCATCAACGCGGCGGTAACTGCGAGGGCCATGTGGATGTTGGTGTCGGCCAGGCGGCCACCGGCAATATTGCCGATCACAGCGGCGATGCCGAACCCGAGCAGCGCCAGGGCAATCGGCCCGGTTGTGAGGAGCGTCACCTGTTCGAGGAACGGGCGCACATAGACCGAGCCGGCAAAATGCCCGGTCATCAGCAGAACAATGGCAAGCATGCCGAGTTGGATGCCACGCCGCCGTGTCAGCCGAAAGACGTCTGCAAGGCTGTTGCTTGCCGCCGCAGGCAAGGTCGGCAGGCTGAGAAGCTGCAGCAGCATGGCAAGCGCGGCCAGCCCCGCCGTCATGGCCATCGCGCTGCGCCATCCCAGCCAGTCACTGATCAACGCACCCATCGACGGCGCGGCAATGGTCGCGAGCGAGACGCCGAGGGTCACGATCGCCATGCCGCGACCTGTCGCATTGGCGCCGACCAGCCGCGCCACGACGGCAACGGAAAGTGCCCAGAAAGCGCTAAGAGCGATCCCCAACCCGGCCCGGCCCAGCAACAGCAGCCAGAAATTGGGCGCCAGCGCCGCAAGAATATTGGAACCGACCGCCAGGGCCATGAGGCCAACCAGCACCGCCTTGCGGTTCAATCGGCCGATGAGAACATTGCTCAACATGGCCGTCACGGCGCCAACGGAAGCGGTGGCGGTGACGACCTGTCCGGCAGTTCCCTCGCTGATGCCGAGATCGCGCGCCATCGGCGTCAACAGACCTGCCGGCAAGAACTCGGCTGACACCAGGGCAAAGCTGGTGGCCGCCAATGATAGGACCGCAAACCATGTGGCCGCGCTCCACGCGGCTGGTGCATCGGCATCAAGGCCGATTGCGGCGTCTTCAAGCTGTAATGTTGTGTCCGTCACGGAAAGATCTCCACAGTTGGAGATCTTAGATAGGCGAGTCCGCCCGGATGTTATGTACCTTAAAATCCGAAATTCATATCCATTCGTCCGGGAATTGTGCGACGCACAACGCCTGGCGAGACATTGGTGATGCGCTTGAACGCGCGGGCGAAGGACGCCTCGGAATCATAGCCCAAACGGGTAGCGACTTCGGCAACCGACAAGCCGTTTTGGCCCAGCAATTCGCGGGCAAGCTGCATTCGCAGGCGGGCGAGATAATGTGCGGCACCCTCCCCCAATACCGCGCTGAAGCGCTCGGCGAAAATCGAACGCGATTGGCCTGCCACGCCGGCGAGGCTTCCCAGCGTCCAGTTGTGGCCGGGGTCGCGGTGCATGGCCGCCAGAGCGCGGCCTATATGGGGGTCGCGGATGGCTGCGAGCCAACCGGTGGTCGATGCGCCGTTGCAATTGACCCAGCACCGGATGAGCCTGGCTGTCAGCAAATCCGCCATACGCGACAGGATGGTGGCGCTGCCCATCTGCGGTTGCGCGGCCTCCACCGTCATGGCCGCCAGCAAAGGGCCGACCATCGGGTCATTGCCGGCCACGTCGCAACCCTTGATGAGAGGCGGCATCAACGTGATCAACGGATTGAGCGCATAGGAGCCGAGAGACATGGAGCCGCAGAAAAGGGTGCTTGTCGCGCCCGTTCCCTGCCGTATCACTTCGCAAACGTTGCCGCCCAACTTGATCACCTGGCAGCCCTCGAGCGAATCGCCCACCACGTCCGGCGCACTCGCCAGCCGATGGGCGATGCCTTGCGGCAGCAGCACCAGATCGCCATCGCGCAACTCCTGCCAGCCTTGCGCTTCGGTGTGAATCCAGCATGGACCCTGGCCGACAAAGTGAAAACGAAGCAGTTGTTGTTGCGGAAAGTCTATGCTCCATGGGTGCCGGAGTTCGCAGCGGCCATAGTTGACGCCACTCAAGCGAAAGTCTTGCAGAACTTCGCTGAGCGCATCCATCGGGATATGTGGCAGCGGCGACGGCCGGGACGAATAATCAGGCATTTGTCAGATATAGATACCGGCCGTCCGACAGGCAAGCGCAGACTGTTGTTCCACCGGGGAATCGCTGCCACGGCACCCTACCCATCCTGGCAGGCTTCCCGCCCTTGCCTCCCGCTCCCGGTGCATGCAAGGAGTGCTGTCGGACACAGGGACAAGAGGCATGGCAGCGGAAGCATCGGGCAGCGATCTCATTCAGGTGGTGGCGCTGCTTGCCGCAGGCGTCGTCGCCGTTCCGATCTTCAAACGCATGGGGCTGGGCTCGATCCTAGGCTATCTCGCCGCGGGCGTGGTCATCGGCCCGTTCGGTATTGGCATTTTTTCCGAATCGGAAGCCATCCTGCATGTCGCCGAACTCGGCGTGGTCATGTTCCTGTTCATCATCGGGCTGGAGATGCAGCCGTCGCGGCTATGGGGCCTGCGCCGCGAGATTTTCGGCCTCGGCGCGCTGCAGGTCGGCGTCTGCGCCTTGCTGCTCACCGGTGTTGGTCTCGCCGGCGGCTTTCCGATCGCGCAATCCTTCGTTGCCGGCGCCGGCTTTGTCCTGACCTCGACGGCGATCGTCATGCAGCTTCTGGAAGAGCGTGGCGAGATGGCCAGCCCCAAGGGCCAGCGCATCGTGTCCATCCTGCTGCTCGAGGATCTGGCAATCGTGCCGCTTCTGGCGCTGGTCGCCTTCCTGGCGCCGGGCGGCAGCGAGATGACCCTGCAGCAAAGGCTGACCGAAATCGGCATCGGTCTTGGCGCCATCGTCGGGCTGGTGGTGGCCGGCCGCTATCTGCTCAACCCGTTCTTCCGCATCCTGGCCGACGCCAAGGCGCGCGAAGTCATGACGGCGGCAGCCCTTCTGGTCGTGCTGGGGTCGGCGCTGGTCATGCAGCTTTCCGGCCTCTCGATGGCGATGGGCGCCTTCCTCGCCGGCGTGCTGTTGTCGGAATCGACCTTCCGCCACCAGCTGGAGGCCGACGTCGAGCCATTCCGCGGCATCCTGCTTGGCCTTTTCTTCCTCGCCGTCGGCATGTCGCTCGACCTACATGTGGTGGCCGACAACTGGCGGCTGATCGCCGTCTATGTCGTCGCCTACATGGCGATGAATGCGCTCGGCATCTACCTCGTCGCCCGCTTGCTGAAGAGCGGTCATCGTGAAGCGCTGGAACGCGCCGTGATCATGGCGCAAGGCGGCGAATTCGCCTTCGTCCTCTATTCGGCCGCGGCGGCGGTTGGCATCATCGACAGCCGGGCCAACGCAACGCTGACCGCGATCATCATCATCTCCATGGTGCTGACGCCGCTGGCCATCATTGCGCTCAAATATTTGACGCCGCGCGACGAGCAGTCGCTTGAAGGCGTCGACATCGCCGACGGCCTTACCGGCAGCGTGCTGGTCATCGGCTTCGGCCGTTTCGGCCAGATCGCGAGCCAGCCGCTTTTGTTGCGCGGCATCGATGTGTCGATCATCGACAATGATGTCGAAATGATACAGGCGGCCGCCGATTTCGGCTTCAAGGTGTACTATGGCGACGGCACGCGGCTCGACATTCTGCGCGCCGCAGGTGCAGGCCGCGCGCGCGCCGTGCTGATCTGCGTCGACAAGCCGGACGCCACGGTGCGCATGGCGGAACTGATCAAGGCGGAGTTCCCGCTGCTGACCGTCCTGGCACGCGCGTACGATCGCGGCACCGCGCTGTCGCTCATCCGCGCCGGGGTCGACTTCCAGCTGCGCGAGACCTTCGAATCGGCCCTCGTCTTCGGCGGTTCCGCGCTCGAGGTTTTGGGCGTTGAGCCGGAAGATGTCGCCGATGTCATCGAGGATGTGCGACGGCGCGACAATGCCCGACTGGAGACGCAGCTGGCCGAAGGCGTCCGCGCCGGGCAACGTTTCCTCAGGGGCAATACCGGCACGCCGATCCCGACGCCGCTGACGCAACCGCGCCGGCCCGGCCAGGCGCTGAACGAAGAGACGGCCGGCGTGCTGCACAAGCCCGAGCCCGCCGATCAGGGGGAAAGCTGATGACCGCATCGGATGAGCGCGCGCTCGCCGTCACCAAATTCTGGCGCGAGGCCGGCGAAGACGCGTGGTTCGAGAAGAACGACGTCTTCGACGCGGATTTCCGCAGCAGGTTTCTCGACCTGCACTTTGCCGCCGCGCGGCGCGAGTGCGACGCATGGTCGGAGCATGCCGAGGGTTCGCTGGCGCTGATGATCCTGCTCGACCAGTTTCCGCGCAACTGCTTTCGCGGCTCAGGCCATATGTACGCCACCGATCCGCTGGCACGGCACTTTGCCGCCAAGGCGATTGCGGCCGGCCATGACCTTTCGCTGGAAGAAAACCTGCGCGTCTTCCTGTACCTGCCCTACGAACATTCGGAACTGCCCGCCGACCAGGACAGATCGGTCGAGCTCACCACCGCCAGGGCGCCGGAGTATGTGAAATACGCCATCGAGCACCGCGACATCATCCAGCGCTTCGGCCGCTTTCCGCACAGGAACAAGATGCTTGGCCGCGAGACGACGGCGGACGAACAGGCATTTCTCGATGGCGGCGGCTTCTCCGGTTAACCCAGCCACCAATCGCGGCCGGAAGCCAGCCGCTCTATGCCTGACGTATCGACGGCGCTGAGCCGCTCGGTCACGCTCCTGCCGCCCACCGCCAGATCCGGCGCGATCTCTGCCAAGGGCGCCAGCACGAAGGCGCGCTCCACCATTCGGGGATGCGGCACTTCCAGCCCGGTTTCGTGGATGATGCGGTCGCCGAACACCAATATGTCGATGTCGATCAGGCGCGGACCCCAGCGCTCCTCGCGCACCCGCTTCAGCTTGCGCTCGGCCTCGAGGCAGAGGTCGAGCAGCGCCCTTGGCGCCAGCGCGGTCGAGATTTCGGCAGCGGCGTTGAGGAAATCCGGCTGGTCGAGCTTGCCCCAGGGCGGCGTGCGATAGAGCGAGGAGACGGCGATGACACGCGTGTTCTCGTCGGCGTCTAGCAGGCGCAGCGCCGTGGCCATCGAGGCCGAGGGATCGCCGAGATTGCCACCAAGGCTGAGATAGACCGTGTTATTGCTACTCTGGCCAGACAACGGTCACCTCGACGTAATCGAGCACGCCGGGCACCGGTGCGTTGGGCTTGCGCACGGTGATCTCGGCCTTCCTGATCTGCGGAAACCGTGAAGTCAGCGCCTTCGCTACTTCGAGCGCCAGCGCCTCGATCAGGAAACGGCGATGTCCAGTGACGATCTTTTCAATCACCGTGAAGGCGATGCCGTAATTGACGGTGTCCTCGATGGAATCATCCTCCAGTGGGCGGCTGGGCTCGACCGTCAACTCGGCATCGACATAAAAACGCTGGCCAAGCGCCTCTTCCTCATCCAGCACGCCGTGCCGGGCAAAGAAGGCGCAGTTCTTCATGCGGATGACGTACATTTCTTAGTGTCCTGGGCTCAGCGTCCTGGCTTTTCGCGCGCCAGCATAGCATCGGCGACCGCCAGTGCGTCCACGTTGATTGCGACATCGTGGACGCGAAACAGATCGGCGCCCTTCAGCCTCAGAATGACACTGGTGGCTGCCGTCCCGGCGGCGCGCGCGCCGGCTTCGCGGCCGGTGACGGTGCCGATGAAGCGTTTTCTGGAGGTGCCGGCCATCAAGGGAAAACCGAGCTCCTTAAGCTCGGAAAACCGCGCCATCAGGTCGAGGTTTTCCTCAGCCGTCTCCTTGGCGAAGCCGAAGCCGGCATCGAGTACGATATGATCGTCCGCAACGCCGCTGCGCCTGGCGACTTCCAGCGAAGCCTTGAGGAACAAAAACTGGTCGGCGATGACGTCGGGCAGTTTTTGCCGCCCGCGCCCGGTATGCATGATGACCAGTCCGGCGCCGGTCTCGGCGGCGACGCGGGCGATGCCGGGTTCACGCTGCAAGCCCCAGACATCGTTGACGATATGCGCGCCGGCGGCGACGGCGAGGCGCGCGGTTTCCTCGCGATAGGTGTCGACCGAAATCAGGGCTTCGCCTGAACTGGCGAGCGCGGCGATGACCGGCAGGATGCGGGCCTGCTCTTCTTCAGGCGTCACGGGCGAGGCGCCGGGGCGCGTCGATTCCCCGCCGATATCGACGACGGCGGCGCCTTCTTCCACCATGCGGTGCGCCTGCGCCACCGCCTGGTCAGGCGTGATGAACAGTCCGCCATCCGAAAAACTGTCGGGCGTGACGTTGAGAATGCCGACCACAATGGCTTTCTCGCCAAGGTCGAGATGGCACTTATGCGCCAGTTGCCATCGCCTTGTCGTCATTGTCCTTCAACCATGTGTCTCATTGGCATGTGGCTCATTGGCATGTGGCTCATCGAGCGCTTGCAATCCATCAACGATGCGTGATCGGTGGAAGATCAATTCCGTTGCGCCGGCAACGGCCGTAAAGCAAGGTGAGTGAAGAGGCAACATGATGAAACGACCCCTGCTCTGCGCCCTGATGCTGGCTTTGACCGTCCTGCCGGCGAATGCTGCCAATCTGGTGAAGACCTACAGCTATTTTGCCATCGGCGGCAGCACGCTCGATGACATCGAGACGCAATTGTCGAAGCATGGACCCGAGGTGAAAAGCACCGGGATGCGGCATCCAGGCGCCACCCAGATGGCGTTCACCACCCGCATCAGCTACGCGCAAACCGCTGACACCTGCCGCATCGCCAAGGCTGCCGTCACCGTCAAGGTCAAGGTCATCCTTCCGGAGTGGCGCCGGCCGCGCAAGGCCGATCCCGATGTCAGGCTGTTCTGGGACACGCTGTCGGCAGACATCAAGCGCCATGAGGAGCGTCATGTCGAGATCGCCAAGAACCACGGCCGCCTGCTCGAAGACGCGCTGAACGCTAGCTTTGCGCAAAAGACCTGCGCCGGGGCAAAGGCGAAGGCGGCGCAGATCACCGCGGCCGAACTCGCCAGGCATGACCAGGACCAGTTGCGCTTCGACCGCGTCGAAGGCGTGAATTTCGAAAGCCGCATCCTGCGGCTGCTGCGCTACCGCATGCAGCGCGTCCAGAACGGCCAGCTTCCGCCCGGCTGAACCACAGGGCTGATACCAAGCCAATTCTGCCGAAACATGAGGCCAGCCCCAGAAAATTTTCGGGCAAAGGTCGAAATCGGCCTATACGGGACGACATATGTCAGGCTCGCAAGATATGTCAGGTGGCAAGGCGCGAGCTTCGAAACACCAGATCAAGACCAATCGAGGCGGCGTATAGCGGAGCGGCCATTGGCGCCGCGCAATCGCTCGCAGACACTGTGGATGCACTGATATGGACCAGGCTGTCGACAAGCCGGCTAGGGTGGCGCCCGCCGCGCCGCTTACGGAAAGCGAGAAGAACGTCATCATCGCCGGCATCCTTTTGTCGATGCTGCTGGCGGCGCTCGACCAGACCATCGTCGCGCCGGCCATGCCGACCATCGGCCGTTCGCTCGGCCACGCCGACTACCTGCCGTGGATCGTGACCGGATATCTCCTGACGGCGACGGCCATGGCGCCGCTCTACGGCAAGATTTCCGACGTCTATGGCCGCCGGCCGACCGTCTATGCGGCGATCCTGATCTTCCTTCTGGGATCGCTGGTCAGCGCCATGGCCCCCAACATGTTCGTGCTGGTCATCGGCCGGGCGATCCAGGGTGCGGGCGGCGGCGGCCTGTTCGCCCTGGCGCAGATCGTCATCGGCGACCTGGTGCCGCCGCGCGAACGCGCGCGCTATGCCGCCTGGATTTCGGGCACCTGGGCTGTCGCCAGCATCGCCGGGCCTTTGCTCGGCGGCGGATTTGCCGAACATCTCCATTGGTCGCTGATCTTCTGGATCAACATCCCGCTCGGCATCTTGGCCATGGCCATCATCAACAAGCCGCTGCGCAAACTGCCGGTCGCCGCAAAGCGGCATCGCATCGACGCGCCGGGCGCGCTGCTTCTGGTGGTGGCGACGGCATTGCTGCTTTTGGCCCTCAACTGGGGCGGCAGCGCCTATCCATGGGCTTCGCGCGAGATCGTCGGCCTGCTCGCCTGTTCGGCGGTCTTCTGGGCTGCGTTCGCTTTGCGGCTGATGCGTGCGGCCGAGCCGCTGATCTCGCTTGAAGTGCTGAGCAATCCGATCGTGCTTGCCGGCACGGCGTCGATGTTCCTGCTGCAGGCCGCCAATATCGGCCTGTCGGTGTATCTGCCCGTCTATCTGCAGTCGATCATCGGCCTGTCGGTCAGCCAGTCGGGCCTTGCCATGCTCGGCCTGCTGCTCGGAACGGTCGCCGGCGCGACGTTCAGCGGCCGCACGATACCGCGCTTCTTCCACTACAAGCGTATCGCCATGGTCGGCGTTCTCTTCGCCATTATCTGTCTTGGCGTGCTTAGCCTGGTCGCCGGCCGCGCCTCGCTGCTGGTGGTCGAGCTCTTGACCATCTGCATCGGCCTTGGAAGCGGCACCACTTTCCCGGTCGCCACCGTATCGGTGCAGAACGCCGTCGACCGCGCGCATCTCGGCGTTGCCACCGGCGTGCTGACCTTCCTGCGTTCGCTGGGCAGCGCGCTCGGCGTCGCCATGCTCGGCGCCGTCGCGCTCGGCTATGGCCTGCCGCTTGCCGGCGAAGGCGCGCCGGCTGCCGGACAGATCGTCTCGGCGACGCCCTTCATGATGATCTTCCTTGCCGCGGCCGTCACGCTCGTGCTGGCGCTGATGACGCTGGCGCTGATGCCGGAGAAGTCACTGCGCGGCCGCGACGACGCCGAGGCGCCAGTCGTTCTGGTGGAGTGATCCGGAAAGCCCTGTAGGACCTACTCCACGACGCCGAGCTTCTTCTGCAGGCTGGTCGACGACGTCGTGTACTGGAAGACGATGCGCTCACCGGGGCTGATGATGCGCTTGGCGGCCTGCGCCATCAGCGCCACCTCGTGAAAACCCGACAGGATCAGCTTCAGCTTGCCTGGGTACCAGTTGATGTCGCCGACGGCAAAGATGCCTGGCACCGAAGTCTGGAATTTCTCGGTATCGACCGGAATGAGGTTCTCATGAAGGTTGAGCCCCCATTCGGCGATCGGGCCGAGCTTCATGGTCAGGCCGAAGAACGGCAGCATGCGCGTGCACGGCACCTCGATGTCGCCGTCAGGCCCGCCCTTGATGGTAGCAGAGGCCAGCTCGCCGTCGGCGCCGGTCAGGCCGCTCACCTGGCCGACCCGGAACTCCAGCTGCTTCATCTCCTGCATGGCATACATCTTGTTGACGCTGTCGGGCGCCGCCCTGAATTCCGCGCGCCGGTGGACCAGTGTCACGCTTTTTGCCACCGGCTGCAGGTTCAGCGTCCAGTCGAGTGCGGAATCGCCGCCGCCGACGATGACGAGGTCGTGGCCGCGGAATTCCTCCATACGGCGCACCGAATAGAAGACGCTCCTGCCCTCATAGGCCTCGATGCCGGGAATGGGCGGCCGTTTGGGCTGGAACGAGCCGCCACCGGCGGCGATCACCACCACCTTGGCTTCGAACACCTCGTTCTCGTCGGTGGTGACCCGAAATGAGCCGTCGTCAAGCTTTTCCAGGCTGGAGACCATGCGGTTGAAGGTAAAATCTGGCTTGAACGGGTGAATCTGCTCGAGCAGTCTGTCGACCAGGCCTTGCGCCGAGATCGATGGCCAGCCTGGAATGTCGTAGATCGGCTTTTCCGGATAGAGTTCGGCGCATTGGCCGCCCGGCCGGTCGAGGATGTCGATCAGATGGCACTTCATGTCGAAGAGGCCAAGTTCGAACACGGCGAACAGGCCGACCGGACCCGCCCCGACGATGAGTGCGTCCGTCTTGATTACATCGGTCATGCCAGGCGAGCCTCATTGTCAAACTGGGGCGAAACTGGCGCGAGACTGCATGAGCATTGGCCCGCTGCCAAGCGGCGGCGGGAAAAATCAGATGCTACGGGAGATCAACCCTGGCGAGCCGGCACGCGCACGACGAGGCCGTCAAGCGCGTCGCGCACCTTGATCTGGCAGGACAGCCGCGAGTTCGGCTGGACGTCATAGGCGAAGTCCAGCATGTCCTCTTCCATCGCCTCCGGCTCGCCGACCTCGGCCGTCCAGGCTTCGTCGACATAGACATGGCAGGTCGCGCAGGCGCAGGCGCCGCCGCATTCTGCCTCGATGCCCGGCACCGCGCTACGGATCGCATTCTCCATGACGGTCGAGCCGTTTTCGGCCTCGACATCGAAAGGAGTGCCGTCATGGGCAATGAAGGTCAGCTTGGTCATTTATCACCTGAAGGGAGTCCCAGCCGAGATAATCACTCCACCGGACAAGTCAACTGCGGCGCGAAAGCGCCGCTTTGTGACGTTTTTTCGGAAAGCTGGCCAAAGCACGCCCTGGCCCCGTCGATTCATCCCGGTGGCCGCTGCCGAGCGGCAGCCATTACCGGCTGATGGCGGCGATGAAATCGCGCACTTCCTCGATCAGGGTGCCGAGGCGCTTGAGGATGCGCGCATCTTCCGGCTGCTGTTCGATCGAGGTGGCGCAGTCGGCGATGGCAAAGGCGCCGACCCCGCGCGCCGAACCTTTCAGCCCATGCGCCAGAAGCAGTCGCTCCCTGACATCGGCATCGACTATTCTGTCGCGGACGGAAAGCGCCTGCTGTACGAACAGCGCCAATACCTCCTGTTCGAGGGCGCGATCGCCCATAGTCTGACGGGCCAGATGGGCCAGATCCACTGGGCGCGAACGGGCCGGTCCCGACGCATCGCCGCCCGGCATTGAGAAGGCAATGCCGCTTTCACCGCGTACCAATTTGAAACTCCTTGTGCCGATCGCCGAAAAACTAGGCGATTTCCGTCGCCAACGCGTTAATGAATGGGCTGGAAAATTGTTGCCGTTGAGGCGGTTAGATCACGTTGTCGTTAACCTTATATTTAAAGTTTTACGTATCTCGCGGAATGCATGTTTTCTTTACCCCTGTGTGTCATTACGATACGAAGGTCCATTTTCAGCCTCCTGCGTGGGATAAGACGAGCCAGAATCAGGCAAAAATAAGAAGTCCCTCGGCAGCTAGTACAGGGTAGCGAAGGCATGGCGAAGAAACCAACGACGACCAGAACTCTCGACAGCGACGTAGCCAGGGAACTCGAAAAGGCACTAGACCTCGATCTCAGCGGAGACGGCAGCGGCGATCTCGATATCGCGGCGTCGATGGAAGATCTGGAAGCGCAGATATCGCAGGCCGCGGACGAACTGGCGCGCGAAGGCCGCCCCCAGAAGCCCGCCCCCGCTCAAAATGCGCCCGTCCAACAAAACCAGAGTGCGAAGCCGGCAGCCAAGCCCGCCGAGCTGCGCCCGGTCGAATCGCGCAACAGCGCGCAGCCAGCCGGCTTCAAGCCGGCAAACGATGACCGCCAGAAAGATTACAAGACGCTGCTGCACAGCCTCAACCGGCGCGCGTCTAGCACGATCTATTGGGTCGTGGCGTTCGTGTCGCTGGCCTGGATCGCCGGCGCCGGCGGCCTCGCCAATCTGCTGTTTGGCCCCAGCATCTGGAAAATTCGTACGTTCGATCAAATCCTGGCCCGCCCTGAACTGATCGGCCTAGCGATCGCGGCAATCATACCGGTCGTCCTGTTTTGGGCCTTCGCGGCGATGATCCGCCGCGCGCAGGAAATGCGCATTGCCGCGCAATCGATGACGGAGGTGGCTTTCCGCTTGGCGGAGCCGGAAAACCTCGCCCAAGACCGCGTGATGATGATCGGCCAGGCCGTTCGCCGTGAAGTGGCGGCGATGGGCGAAGGCATCGAGCGCACGCTGGCGCGCGCCGTCGAGCTCGAAACTCTGGTCCACAGCGAGGTCAACCAGATCGAACGCTCCTATTCGGAGAATGAATCGCGCATCCGGTCGCTGGTCGACGGGCTGGGCAGCGAGCGCGAAGCCGTCGTCACTCATGCCGAGCGCGTGCGCGCCTCGATCACCGGCGCGCATGAAACGCTGAAGGACGAGATCGGCGCCGCCTCCGACATTATTCGCGACTCTATCCTCAACGCGTCGACCAAGCTGTCGATGACGATCACCAATTCCGGCGACACGCTGATCGACCGCATCAATGAAAGCTCGATGTCGATCTTCGATTCCGTCGAAACCCGGCTGGATTCAATCACCGACAGGCTGTCGACATCGGGCGAAGCCTTTGCTTCGCTGCTCGACACCCGCATCGCCAAGCTGACGGACACCACAGACGGCCTGACCCGGTCGCTGACCGACCTGCTCGACGACCGCACCACCGGTATGGTGTCGCTGCTCGGCGGCGCCGCCCGCACCCTGAGCTCGGAATTCGAGTCCAGCCTGAACGGCATCGAGCGGACGCTGGCCGAGCGCGGCCAGGCGCTGATCAGCGAATTCCAGACCCGGGCCGAAGCACTCGATACCGGCACGCAGAAGCTCAACGCCGCGCTCGAGGCGCGCGCCCGCCAGATCAACGAAACGCTGGTCGAGCGCGCCCGCGAGATCGCCCACACCTTTGCCGAGAGCAAGGATCATTTGTCGGCCATGATCGATCAGGGCAAGACCCAGATCGGCGCCGACATGGCCGACATCGTCTCGTCGACCTCGTCGATGCTCGAAGCCCGCGCCAGCGATTTCGCCGGCCGGATGGAAGCCGCCCGCCATGTCGTGTCGCGCTCATTCGACACCGACATCCAGCGTCTTGCCGACGCCCGCGTCGGCATCGAGGACGCCGTCGAAAACCACAGCCGCAAGCTGTCCGAAAGCCGCGAACGCATGGCGGCTGCCATGCAGGCGGACCTGGCGAAGTTCGCCGAGGGCCGCGCCGGCATCGATGCGGCCGTAACCAACCAGGTGCAGAAGCTGGCCGAAGGCCGCAACCTGATCTCGCGCGCCCTGGAAGAGGATCTACGCAAGGTCAACGAGTCGCGCGCCGCCATCGACGCGTCGCTGGGAAGCCATCTCGAGCGGCTTGAAGAAGGCCGCAACCGGCTCAACCAGGCTTTGCATGAAGACTCCGGAAAACTGGTGCAAGCCCGTACGATCATTGACGAAATGGTCGCCGGACATGTCGGTAAACTGGCCGAAGGCCGCAACATTCTGTCGCGCGCCCTGGAAGCCGATCTCGGCAAGCTCGCCGACAGCCGCGCCTCGATTGACGGGCTGGTCGCCGGCCAGGTTGAAAAGATCGCCGAAGGCCGCGCCATCCTGACCAAGGCGCTCGAAAACGACATTATCGGCATCAAGGGCGTGATCGAGAACCACTCGGCGAAACTGGCCGAGGACCGCACCGAACTCAGCAAGGCGCTGGAGAACGACCTATCCGGCATCAGGGGCCTGCTCTCCGACCATTCGAGCCGGCTTGCCGACGATCGTGGCCTGTTGTCACAGACGCTCGAGGCCGACCTCGCCAAGCTCGCCGAGAGCCGGTCGAGCATCGACGGGCTGGTCGCCGGCCAGGTCGAGAAGCTGGCCGAGGGGCGCGATATCCTCAAGCGCGCGCTCGAAGCCGACCTCAACACCATCAAGGGTGCCATCGCGGGTCATTCCGACAAGGTGGCGGAAGAGCGCGGTCAGCTTTCCAGGGCACTGGAGGCCGACCTGCAGAATGTGAACAGCCTGATCGCCGACCACTCGGACCGGCTTGTCCAGGATCGTTCGACGCTATCCCAGGCGCTTAAGGATGACCTTCAGAATGTTAACAGCCTGATCACCGACCACTCCAGCCGGCTTGTCCAGGATCGTTCGACGCTATCCCAGGCGCTTCAGGACGATTTGCACAATGTCAGCGGCATCATGGCCGATCATCAAAACAGGCTCGTCCAGGACCGTTCGGCGCTCTCAAAGGCATTGGAAGACGACATCGCCAAGCTGGCGGAGAGCCGCTCCAATATCGATGGGCTGGTCGCCGGGCAGGTCGAGAAGCTTGCCGAGGGCCGCGACATCCTCACACGGGCGCTCGAAGCCGATCTCAATGCGATCAGGAGCGCCATTGCCGACCAGTCGCAGAAGCTGAGCGAAAACCGTGGCGAGTTCGCACGGGTGCTGGAAGCGGATTTGGAAAATGTCAACAGCCTGATCGAGGGTCACAGCGACAAGCTCGTCCGGGATCGCGCGACGCTGTCGAAGGCTCTCGAGGACGACCTCGCCAAGCTGGCCGAGAGCCGGTCGAGCATCGACGGACTGGTCGCGGGCCAGGTCGAGAAGCTGGCCGAGGGCCGAGACATCCTGAAACGTGCGCTGGAAGCCGACCTGCAGAAGCTGTCGGCAAGCCGCGGTGAGGTTGACGACATCATCGCCGGCCATGTCGGCAAGCTGGCCGAAGGCCGCAACATGTTGACCCAGGCGCTGGAAGACGATCTGGCAAAGCTCGCCGACATACGCAAGGATGTCGACCGCTCGCTGTCGGGCCATATCGACCAGATTGCCGGCAGAAGCACCGATATCTCGGCGGCAATCGCTGCCGATGTCGAGAAGATCGAGCAGGCCTTCAGCAAGCAGACCGGCATCATCGAAGAGCGCGCCGGAACCATGGAGCGCGCGTTGTCGGTGGGTGTCGACAATGTCCGCAGCGTGCTCGAAAAGAGCGCCGTCTTCGTTGCCGGCGCGCTGCGCGAGAAGGTGATGGAAGTCACCAGCGCGCTGCACGAACAGGCCGGTGCTGCCTTCAGTGACGCCGACCGCAAGATCGCCGAGCGTGCCGAGCAGACCTCGTCCGCCCTTTTGGCCCGGGCCGAGGACATCGCCCGCACCTTCGAGGACGCGGATCGCCGTCTGCACGCACGTGCCGAGGACACATCGAGCGCCCTGCTTGCTCGCGCCGAGGATACGACGAATGCCTTGCTTGCTCGCGCCGAAGACACAACGAGCGTGCTGCTTGCCCGGCATGACGAGACGTCGAACTCGCTGCTCGCCCGCGCCGAAGAAACGGCCGGACGGCTGGCTGCCCGCGCCTGCGAGATCGCCGGCACGTTCGACGCCGCCGACCAGAAGCTGGTCGCCCGCGCGGTCGAGACGGCGCAGTCGCTGGCCGACCGCGCCGGCGACATCCTGCGTAACTTCGAGGGCGCCGACCAGCGGCTGAGCATGCGCATCGGCGAATCCGCCGAAGCGCTGGCCGCCCGCGCCTCGGACCTTGGCCGCATCTTCGACGCCGCCGACCAGCAGCTGATCTCGCGCATTGCCGAGGGTTCGGACGCGCTGTCGGCACGCGCCACCGAGATCAGCCGCATCTTCGACGAGGCCGATCACCGCCTGGTGTCGCGCATCGCCGACTCCACGTCGACGATCGGCGAGCATGCCGACAACATCGTCGGTGCCTTCGCCAGCACCGAGCAGCGCGTTGCCGAACGCGCACGCCAGACCGGCCAAGAACTTGCCGTCCACGCCCGCGAGATGGAGCAGGCTCTTGCCGGCGCCGACGAGCGGCTGGCCGCGAGCGTTGCGTCCGCAGCTTCGCGCGTCGAGGAACAGGTCGCCAGCGTCGAGAACCGCCTTCTTTATACGACGGAGACGATGGGCCAGAAGCTCAACGAGCAGGTTTCCAGCGCAGAAGCTCAGCTGATCTCGCGCGCCAACACGATTGCGGAGACTTTTACCGCGGTCGGCCAGCACATCGGCCAAAGCACCAACGACGCTGCCAAGACAATCGGCACCAATACCCGCGAGCTCAACACGATGCTGGCGGCGCGTTCGGCCGAGATGGCGAAGATCCTGGACGAAACCGCGCGGCCGCTGGTCGAGCGCTTCGCCCAGGGCGGCTCGGAACTGCAAAAGAGCATGGAAGAGGTCACCGAACGCGCGACCGACAAGCTGCGCAGCGAAAATGCCGCCCTCGTCAACGCGCTCGCCAGCCGCACCGCCGAAACGCTGTCGGCCGTCGAAGGCGCGCGCTCGTCGCTCGCCGATAGCGTCACCGACCTCATCGGCCGCATGAGCGTCTCCAGCTCGCAGCTTGGTGAGCTGATCGAACAGGCGGCGATCAACCTCGGCCAGGTCGACGAACGTCTGAGCGGCAGCACCCAAAGCTTCGCGGCAACCACCGAAAAGGCCGCGCAGACCTTCGCCAGCTCGGCACGCCTGGTCGATTCGAACACGACGCGGCTTACCGAACTGTCGTCGTCGACCCTGCGCGAAGTGGCCTCGATCGCCACCAAGTTCGACGAGCACAGCCGCTTGCTGTCCTCGGCTTCGGATCTGTTGAGCTCGGCGCAGAGCAATCTGGAGCACACGCTTGAGCGGCAATCGTCGCTCGAAGATCTCGCCGTCGGCCTGGTCAAGAAGTCGGAAGACCTCGAGAAGGTGATGCGTTCGTTCGAAAACCTTGTCGGCCAGACGATGCAGAATGCCGAAGGCAAGACGCTGGCATCAGCCGACAAGATCCGCATCGCCATAACGGAAGTGGTCGATTCGGCAACCAGCCGGTTCGCCGATGCGACCGAGGAGATGCGGCGCACCGCAAGCTCGATCAAGAGCGAGCTCGACCTCACCCGCGCCGAGCTCAAGAAGGGCGTCATCGAGATGCCGGAAGAGGCCAAGGAATCGACCTCGGCGATCCGCCGTGCCGTTGCCGAGCAGATCAACGCGCTCAAGGAACTTTCGGATATCGTTGCGAAATCGGGACGCGGCGGCGACAATGCCGAACCGCGCGCCCTGCGCCCGGCGCCGCAGGCGCCAGTGCAGCGCCCGGCCGAGCCGGTACGCCGCCCGCCGCCGGCGCCACAGCCGGAGCGCCCTGCTCCGCAGGCGCCGGTCGGCGGCCTGCGTGGCACGCTCGATATCGAACGCCCTGCCGAAGCACCGCGCCAGCGCGACGCCAACGCCCGCACGCCGCAAGGCGGCTGGGTGCGCGATCTCCTGACCGGGGCATCGCGCGAGGAGGAAGTCGCCAGGCCGGCAGCGCCCGCGGAAGCACCGCGCGCAACTCCCGCCCAGCGCTCGCCGCTGCATGTCATGGAGTCGCTCAACTCGCTCTCGGTCGATATTGCCCGGGCGATCGACCACGACGCCTCGATCGAGCTGTGGAACCGCTACCGGCGCGGCGAGCGTGACGTGTTCACGCGCCGCCTCTACACACTCAAGGGCCAGCAGACCTTTGACGAAATCCGCCGCAAATATCAGGCCGAGGCGGAGTTCCGCGCCGCCGTCGACCGCTACTGCGACGATTTCGAGAAGCTGCTCAAGGACGTCTCGCGCAACGACCGCGACAACATCATGGCGCAGACCTACCTGACGTCGGACACCGGCAAGGTCTACACCATGCTGGCCCATGCGAGCGGCCGTTTGCACTAGCTACGATTGCTGCATCAAAATGAAAAAGGCGGGAAATTTCCCGCCTTTTTCGTTTGTCATGGATCGAACAATGACGAGCGCAAAGAACTCAGGCTGCCCTTGCTGGCGCGATGGGCTGCAAGCTATGCCTCCAGCATGAGGAAATACGGTCGCACCTTTCATCTGCCGATATCGGTCGGAGCCACCAGCGACGACAAGGTCATGGCGTCGCTTGAAGGACTAAGGGTGGCTGATCTTGTGGTCACCGAGAAGATGGATGGAGAGAACACAACCCTTCATCGCGATGGCTCTCACGCGCGCAGTCCCGATAGCCGTTATCATCCATCCCGAGACTGGCTGAAGGCATTTGCAGCAAATGTTTCACCGCAACTTGCTGACGATGAACGGATTGTGGGCGAGAACCTCTATGCCCGACATTCGGTTGCGTATGATGCGCTGCCGTCATTTTTTCTTGGCTTTGCATGGATCATCGGGACCGAGATTCAACCGTGGGATTTGACCCTGGCCCGGTTTGAGGAACTGGGCATCACTCCTGTTCCCACGCTCTATCGTGGGCCTTTCAGCCCCAACCTCTTCGATAATCTGGCTGCGTCCCTGGATAAGGCCAAGCAAGAAGGCTTTGTGGCTAGGGTTGCCGAAGCATTTGCTGAGGCAGACATGCCCATTCGCATGGGCAAATATGTACGGGCAGGACATGTCCAGAGTGAAACCCACTGGATGAAGGCAGAACTGGTCACCAACCGTCTGGCAGGCGGCTAAGGTTCCTGGGTCTCAAGCGCCTCGCCGGGTTCGCTCAGATAACCGAATCCGTCCAGCCCACAATATCCTTCGCCGCCTCGCCGAAGGCGCTGTCGAGCGCGTTGACATAGGCCGGATTGCCGCTGCCGGAGACGGGAGCGGATGCGGTAAAGCTCTTCGAGGCGCGCACCTCGCCGTTGCGGTCGTTCAGGATGCGTACGAAGAGATTGACCTCGGCATGCTCGCCACCATTGACGCGGACTTCGAAGGAGCGGATCTCGACGATAATTTGGTAGTCGATCGCCAGCCCCTCGCCCGGCTTGCCGACGCCGGCAAAGCTGCCGGAGCGCTGGAAGGTTTCGGCGAGCCTCGCCTGCACGATCAGCGGCAGCCGGTCGGCCCATTGCGCGCCCTTGAGATACTGGATCGAGCGATCTGACGGCTTGATGACGATGTTCTGGCTGTCCAGCGCCTTGAGCGCGGATGGCTGGGCGATCAGGATCTGGCGGCGGCTGTGGCCATGGGCGTCGATCGACGGGGCGGACAGCTCGAACGTATCGAGTGGCGCCGGCTTGCCTCCCAATGCCGCGCAACCAGCCAGCGTCAGGCCAAGCAAAACGGCCGCCGATTTATACCCACCCAACCCGAACGTCACTCGTGATCCCCACTGTCCCCGGATCGTATGATGAATCCGCATCCGCGGTCCATGTAATTGCTGCGGGCGGGCACGGAAGTCAACGCCGTGCCCTGCCATCGAACTGCCGGACCTCGCCGTCGCCGCCCGACAGGATGCGCTGCGGGTTGCGGCTGAGATCGGTCACCGCCTCTTCGATGCGACTGATCGAACGCCGGCTGTCCTGGACCAGCGCCTCGACATTCGACAGGCCCTGGCCCGAGAAGCGCGCGATGTTGTCGGTGATCGTGCCAAGCCGGGCGTTCAGCGTGTCGGCGACCTGCTTGAACGACTTCAGCGTGTCCCTGGCATCGGCCATGACGCCGTCGGCTTGGCCCGAACCGAGCAGCGTATCGACCCTTTTCAGGATGCCGTCGACGCGCACCGAGGCATCGTTGAGGCGCGACGCAAGCTGTTTGGCGTCCTTGATCGTCTCGTCGATGTCGTCGGCCCGGTCGGCGAACTTGTCGGTCACCTTGGCGATGTCGGCGGCGGCCTTGTTGGCATTTTCGCTGGCCTTCTGAATGTTGGCGAGCGCCACGCGCACCTGCGCCGGATCGATGCCGTCGAGCACATTGTCGACCTTTGCCAGCGTGCCTTGCGTGCGCGTGGCGAAATCGTTGACCGAGCCGACCGCGGTATCGACGTTCTTGATCACGCCGTCGAGCTGTCCGCTGGTCTCCTTCAGATTGGCGGTGACGGCGTCCACATTGGCGACGATGCTCTTGATCTTGTCCTTGTCGACGGCATTGAGCAGGCCTTCGGCAGCCTTCAGTGTGCCGTCGAGCTTGCCGGAAACACCCTTCAACTCGTCCGACAGCGCGCTGACGGCGGTCAGGAACTTGTCGATGCCGTCGGCATTCCTGGCCAGCGCATCGGAAAATGTCTGGGCGTTCTTGACGGTCTGGGTCAGCGGCCCGCGCACATCCCTGGTGAACCCTTCTAGGTCGGAAAGCACCTTGTCGGCACGGGTGAAGATATTCTGTGCCGTTTGCAGCAGGTTGGTGACCGCCGATGGATTGGCGATGATCTCGGCGGTCCTGCCTTCCTTTGCCGCCTCTTCCAGCAGGTTCGGTTCCTTGGGATCGGCGCCCTTCAATTCGATGTTGACCTGGCCGGCAAGGCTGGCGATGCCGATATCGGCCTGCGTCGATTTGGTGAGCGGCGTTGTCTGGTCGATCTCGGTCGTAGCAATGGCGGCATTGGGGTCATTGCGATCGAAATAGACGCGCTTGACCACCCCGACCTTGACGCCGTTGAACAGCACCAGACTGCCGGGGCCGAGGCCGGAGGCCGAACCCTGAATGCGCACGCGCAGCTCCGCCGTCTCGCCGCGATCACCGATCTGGGCGGTCCAATAGACGAACCCGAACGCCGCCAGGATTGCAGCCAGGGTGAAAATGCCGACAATGACGTAGTTGGCTCTGGTTTCCATTGCCCCACTTATGTCTATGCGCGCGCGGCAAGATCAAGTTGCCGAGCGCGTTTTCCGCGGAAATAGGATTTGACCCACGGTTCTTCGCTTTTCAGCATGTCGTCGATCGTGCCTTCGACCAGGATTTTCTTGTTGCCGAGCACCGCCACGCGGTCGCAAGCGGTAAACAGCGTGTCGAGATCGTGCGTCACCATATAGACCGTCAGATCCATTGTATCGCGCAGCTTGACCACCAGTTCGTCGAATTCGGACGCGCTGATCGGGTCGAGGCCGGAAGTCGGCTCGTCGAGGAAGACGATGTCGGGGTCGAGCGCCAGCGCCCGCGCCAGGGCGGCGCGCTTGATCATGCCGCCCGAAAGCTCCGAGGGAAATTTTTGCGCGGCGTCCGGCGGCAGGCCGACCAGTTCGATCTTGAGCAAGGCCAGTTCGTCCATCAGTTTCTTCGGCAGATCGAGATATTCGCGCATCGGCACCTGCACGTTTTCCTGCACGGTCAACGCCGAAAACAGGGCGCCGTGCTGGAAAAGCACGCCAAGGCGCATGTCGATGCGCAACCGTTCGATGTCGCTGGCCTTTTCGAGGTCGAGGCCAAACAGCTTGATCGTGCCGGACTGCTTGTGCAGCAGGCCGAGAATCGTGCGCAGCAGCACCGATTTGCCGGCGCCCGAGGCGCCGACGAAACCGAGGATTTCGCCGCGCTTGATGTCGAGCGCCAGTTTGTCGAGGATCAGCTTGTCGTCCAGGGCAACGGTGATGTCGCGCACCGACAGCACGATATCGCTTTCGCCCGTTCCCTGCATAGCCTTGGTCGCCTTTGAGTTTCTGCGCATCATGTCAGAACTCGATCGATGCGTAGAAGATGGCAAAAAGGCCATCGAGGATGATGACAACGAAGATCGATTTCACAACCGAGGCGGTGACGTGCAGACCCAGCGATTCGGCGCTGCCGCCGACCTTCATGCCTTCTACGGAAGCAATGGTGCCGATGATCATGGCCATGAACGGCGCCTTGATCAGCCCGGCGAAGATGGTGCTGATATCGATCGCGCCGCGCAGCCGGTCGATGAAGGCCGTCGGCGCAATACCGGAATAAAGCCAGGCGGCTAGGATGCCGCCGCCAAGAGCGGCAAAATTGGCGACGATGGTGAGACAGGGCAGCGCGATCACCAGCGCCACCAGGCGCGGAAACACCAGCACGCCGATCGGGTTGAGGCCGATGACCTTCAGCGCGTCGACCTCCTCGCGCATCTTCATCGAGCCGATCTCGGCGGTGATGGCGCTGCCGGAGCGGCCGGCGATCATGATGGCGGTCATCAGCACGCCGAGTTCGCGCAGGATCAGCACGCCGACCAGATCGACAACGAAAATGTTGGCGCCGAAATAATTGAGCTGGTAGGCGCCCTGCTGGGCGACGATGGCGCCGACGATCGCCGACATCAGCACCACCACGGGGATGGCGCCGACCCCCATGCGATCGATCTGGTTGAAGATCGCCGCCGGATTGATGGCATGGCCGCGCCCGAGCTTCATCTGGGCGCCGCCGATGGTGGCGCCGAGGATGTTCATCGAGGCGAGGAAATCGTCGCGCATCTCATAGATGCGGCGGCCGACCGCCTCCAGCCCGCGGAGGATGATGTTGGGGCGCCGGACGCCGCGCGATTCGGGCTCGCGCCGGACAGCTTCGCCAACGGCGCCGAGCAGGATCGAGGCGACATCGCTTTGCCCCTGCATCTTGATCTCGACACCCTTCTTTTCGAAGACACTGACCAGGCGATCGATCAGCCAGGCTCCGGCGGTGTCCATCTTCTCGATGTGGGAAAGATCCAAAGCGAGCGTCTGGAAGCCTTTGCGCTGCTCGATCTTGCGCATCTCGGCGTCGATCAGCGCCACTGTCGTCGTCGTCCAGATGCCGGAGAAAGCGCAGCCGAGGACGCCGCCCTCCTCGCCGACCGCAACGCGGGGCTGGTGGTCGGCCTCCTTGGCGGCGTTGCCGCTTGCGTCGCGTTTGCCGATGGTCAACATGGCGTCCTGTTTAGCCTGACGGGTCGTACCTGTCGATTTGCCGACGACGCGTTGTCGCATAGCCGGAGCAGAAAATTATGGCGCGTGTCATTTCGGTTGAGGCCGAGCGTTTTCCCATTGCCGGCACCTTCACCATCTCGCGCGGGTCGAAGACCGAAGCCGAAGTCATTACCTGCACGATCAGCGATGGGGACAATCGCGGATGGGGCGAATGCGTCCCCTACAAGCGCTATGGCGAGACCATGGAGGGGGTGCGCGACGCCACCGAGGCCATGCGCCGGCAGATAGAAGGCGGCATCAGCCGCAAGGAACTGCTCGATGCGATGCCGGCGGGTGCTGCCCGCAACGCCATCGATTGCGCCTTGTGGGACCTGGAGGCCAAGATCAGCGGCGTTGCGGTCGCGGACGCCATCCACGTTGTGCCCTTGTCGGCGCTGGAGACGGCCTACACGCTGTCGCTGGGCGAGCCGGAGGCAATGGCGGCGCAAGCCCGCGCCAATGCCGGGCGGCCGCTGCTCAAGGTCAAGATCGGCGGCGACAACGACTTGGCCCGCATCCGCGCCGTGACCGAAGCGGCGCCCGACAGCCGCATCATCCTCGACGCCAATGAAGGCTGGACCGATGCCAACATCATCGAGAATCTCGCTTTCGCCGCCGAACATGGCATAGCCCTGATCGAACAGCCGCTTCCCGCCGGCCATGATGCCATCCTGCGCCACATCGCGCATCCGGTGCCGATCTGCGCAGACGAAAGCGTCCACGAGGCGAAGGACCTCGAAGCGCTTGTCGGCCTCTATGACGCCGTCAACATCAAGCTCGACAAATCCGGCGGCCTGACCGCCGCCCTTACCCTTCGCAACCGCGCCCGGGAGCTGGGATTCGGCGTGATGGTCGGCTGCATGGTCGGCACGTCGCTGGCAATGGCGCCGGCTGTGTTGCTTGCACAGGGCGCCGAGTTCGTCGACCTCGACGGCCCGCTGCTGCTTGCCCGCGACCGCCAGCCCGGGCTCGTCTACCAGGGGTCGCTGGTGTCACCGCCTGACAGGATGCTGTGGGGCTGAACGCGCGGCGAGCCCGATCAGCGCCAGGCCGATGATGGCGATCGGGATCATCGCCAGGAAGCCGTCGACGCCGTAGCGCTCATAAAGCGGGCCGGACGCCAGCGTCACCGCCGCCATGAAGAAGCCGTTGAAGAAATAGGCAATGCCTTGCGCCGCACCCGTGCGTTCTTCCGAAACCGTTTCGCCGATCATCTTCTGCAGGCCGATCAACACCATCGCCACCGACACCGAATGCAGGGTCTGGACGCCGAAGAAACCGGCGACGCCAAGCCCGAGTGGCCAGATCAGCGGAAAGGCGATCCAGCGCACGATGGAGCCGATGCCGGCGATCAGCATCACCTTGACCACCGAGACCGAGGCAAAAATACGGTTGAAAAACACGAACATGCAGACCTCGGCCACTACGCCCCAGGCCCACAGCAGGCCAACGACGGAATCGCTGATGCCGACCGATTTCCAGTAGATGGAGACAAAGCCGTAGAGGAAGGCATGGCTGGCGGTGATGATGCCGACGCCGAGGGTGAAATACAGGAAATACGGATTGAGAAGGCTCGGCGCCTGATGCTGGATGTCGGCGGCCGAAAGCGGCGAAGCGCGGCGCGGGCGGCCAAGCCGCGGCGCCAGCAATCCGGCGACGAGCGCGGCAGACAGCGCCGCAAAGATGATTACCGGCACGGCCTCCGGGCTCGTCCAGGCCAGGATAAAGCCGCCTGCGACGTTGGCGCAGAGATAGGATATCGAGCCCCATTTGCGCATCGCGGTGTAGTTCGAGCCGAAGCGGCGCACGCCCGACAGCGCGAGCGAATCGGCGATCGGCGAATGCGGCGTCCACACCACCGTCAGCGCCAGCGATACGGCAAGCACCGCCGCATAGGTGGGAGTGAGGAAATAGCCGGCGGAAAGAACCATCGTCGCGGCCACCAGCGCAATATAGACATCCGCCCTGTCCTTCGCCCGGTCGGCCAGCGCGGTCAGCAGGGGTGTTGTCACCACGCGCAGGAACATCGGCGCCGCCAGGATGATGGCGATCTGCTCGGCGTGGAAACCCTGGGCATGCAGCCACAGCGGGAAATAAGGCACATGCGTTCCCAGCGACACGAATAATGTCGCGAAGATCAGACTCATGCGCAGTTCGAAATGGCGCGGCTTGACGAGTTGTTCGGGCGAGAGCGGCGGCAGCGACATGAATCGATCCAATTACGCTGCACAAAGGGCTGCAACGCAGATCGATCCCTTAACATGCGCGAAAGCGGTCCGAAACTGCCTGGACCAGTCGATTAACAGGAGGGTTATGCCGCTTCGACGACCCTGTCTTCGATCAGCAAGGGGATGAACGGCTCGTCCGGTACTTCGGGCAGCACCAGCGCCCAGTGGATGATCTCCATCTTGCCGTCGAAATGTTCGACCACCGCCGTGCAGCTCTCCACCCAGTCGCCGGTGTTGATGTACTGCACATCCTCATAAGTCTCGATGGCGGCGTGATGGATGTGGCCGCAGATGACGCCGTCGACATGCGAGCGGCGGGCCTCCTCGGCCAGCACCGTCTGGAACGAGCCGATGAAGTTGACCGCCTTCTTGACCTTGACCTTGGCCCAGGACGAGAACGACCAGTAAGGGAGACCCAGCAAATGGCGGAGCTTCGTCACCACGCGGTTGACCATCATCGCGGCGTCATAGGCGTAGTCGCCGAGATAGGCCAGCCAGCGTGCATTATGGACGACGGTGTCGAACTGGTCGCCGTGGATGACCAGCAGGCGCCTGCCATCGGCGGTTTCGTGGATGGCGCGGTCGGCAACGACGATGCCGCCGAAATGCACGCCTTGGAACTGGCGCGCGAATTCGTCGTGATTACCGGCGATATAGGTGATCGAGGTGCCCTTTCGCGCCTTGCGCAGCAGTTTCTGGACGACGTCATTGTGGCTCTGCGGCCAATGCCAGCTGCGCCGCAGCCGCCAGCCGTCGACGATGTCTCCGACGAGATAGATGATATCGGCGTCGTGATACCGCAGGAAATCTATCAGGAACTCGGCCTTGGCCGCCTTCGATCCGAGATGCAGGTCGGATATGAACATGCTGCGGAAAGTGCGGGTTTCTGTACCGGACATCAGATCGTCACCGTTGCTTTCGCGCAGGCTATGCCCCGATTCATGCAACAACCGTATGACGGTTGCGATTGGGCCAGCCAAAGGGCTAGCGTGCCGCGCCATTCACAGGAGAAAATCGTCATGGATCTTGGCATCAAGGGCAAGAAGGCCATCGTCTGCGCATCGAGCAAAGGGCTTGGCCGCGGCTGCGCCACGGCGCTGGCCGAGGCCGGCTGCGATCTCGTTGTCAACGGCCGCAATGCCGAGCTGCTGGCAAAAACCGCAGCCGAACTGCGCGAACGCTACGGCGTGAAGGTGACCGAGATCGTTGGCGACGTCTCGAAACCCGAGGTGCAGAAGGCAATCCTGGCCGCCTGCCCCGACCCGGATATCCTGGTCAACAACAATGGCGGCCCGCCCTTGCGCGATTTCCGCGAACTCGACCGGGCAAAGATCCTCGAAGGCGTGACGCAGAACATGGTGACGCCGATCGAACTGGTGCAGGCCGTGATCGACGGCATGGCCAAGCGCGGCTTCGGCCGCATCGTCAACATCACCTCGCTGTCGGTCTACGTCCCGATTCCCGGCCTCGATCTGTCGTCCGGCGCGCGCGCCGGCCTGACCTCGTTCCTGGCCGGCGTGGCGCGCACGGTGATCGACCGCAACGTCACCATCAACAGCCTGCTGCCGGGCAAGCTCGACACCGATCGGCTGCGCGGCCCGCATGAGGCCGGTACGATGGAAGACCCGGCAGCGGCCGCAGCGCGCAAGACCCGCATCAGCGCCGACGTTCCGGCCAAGCGGCTCGGCACGCCGGAAGAGTTCGGCCAGATCTGCGCCTTTCTGTGCTCGGCCCATGCCGGCTATCTCACCGGTCAGAACATCCCGGTCGATGGCGGCCTCTATGTCAGCGCGTTCTAAAGGGCTCGATGGATAGTCGGCAGGATTTCAGCGCAATTATTTGAAATAGTTCGATATTTCTGGCCCCGGTTGTTTTAGCCGCCCTTGCGTCATTTGGCGTCGCGAAAAACCATTTTTGCGTGCTAAAAGGCTGCAAAGCAGGTTTGAGGGAGCGGCCGCATGGAAGGCGAGAACAAGAAAACGGCACGTTCGGACCTCGACGAAGCCGCCCTCTACTTCCACAAGCATCCAAGGCCGGGAAAGCTCGAGATCCAGGCGACCAAGCCGCTCGGCAACCAGCGCGACCTGGCGTTGGCCTATTCGCCGGGTGTTGCCGCGCCCTGCCTCGAAATCCGCGACAATCCGGCAACCGCGGCCGATTATACAGCGCGCGCCAATCTGGTCGGCGTCGTCTCCAACGGCTCGGCCGTGCTCGGGCTCGGCAATATCGGCCCGCTCGCCTCCAAGCCGGTGATGGAAGGCAAGGCGGTGCTGTTCAAGAAATTCGCCGGCATCGACGTCTTCGACATCGAGATCGACGCGCCGGGCATAGAGCGCATGGTCGAGACGATCTCGGCGCTGGAACCGACATTCGGCGGCATCAATCTCGAGGACATCAAGGCGCCCGAATGCTTCGAGGTCGAGGCGCAGTTGAAGGCCCGCATGGGCATTCCCGTCTTCCATGACGACCAGCATGGCACCGCCATCATCGTCGCCGCCGCGGTGCTCAACGGGCTGGAATTCGCCGGCAAGACCATTTCCGACATCAAGATCGTCACCTCAGGCGCCGGTGCGGCAGCGCTCGCCTGCCTCAACCTGTTGGTCTCGCTTGGCGCCAAGGTAGAGAACATCTGGGTCACCGACCGCTTCGGCGTCGCCTACAAGGGCCGCACCGACGAGATGGATCGTTGGAAAGACCCCTATGTGAAGGACACCGAGGCGCGCACGCTGGCCGATGTGATCCCTGGCGCCGACGTTTTTCTCGGCCTGTCGGCCGCCGGCGTGCTGAAGCCGGAATTGCTTGATCATATGGCGCCTAAGCCGTTGATCCTGGCGCTGGCCAACCCCAATCCCGAGATCATGCCGGAGGTCGCGCGCGCCGCTCGTCCCGACGCGATGATCTGCACCGGCCGTTCCGATTTCCCCAATCAGGTCAACAACGTGCTTTGTTTTCCTTACATCTTCCGCGGTGCGCTGGATTGCGGCGCCAGCGCCATCAACGAGGAGATGAAGATGGCCGCGGTCAGGGCGATCGCCGCGCTTGCCCGCGAAGAACCATCCGACGTCGCCGCCCGCGCCTATTCCGGCGAGACGCCGATCTTCGGACCCGACTTCCTTATCCCCTCGCCCTTCGATCCCCGCCTGATCCTGCGCATCGCGCCGGCGGTGGCCAAGGCTGCCTGCGACACCGGCGTCGCGACCCGGCCGATCACCGACTTCGCCGCCTATATCGACCAGCTCAACCGCTTCGTCTTCCGCTCCGGCCTGGTGATGAAGCCGGTGTTTTCGTCGGCCAAGGCGTCGACCGCCAAGCGCGTCATCTATGCCGACGGCGAGGACGAGCGCGTGCTGCGCGCAGCCCAGGTGGTGCTGGAGGAAGGCATTGCCGAGCCGATCCTGATCGGCCGCCCGCATGTCATCGAGGTCAGGCTGAAGCGCTACGGCCTGCGTATCAAGCCGGGCGTAGATTTCGGCCTGATCAACCCGGAAGACGATCCGCGCTACCGCCATTATGTCGACCTGTTGATCGAGCTTGCCGGCCGGCGCGGCGTGACGACGGAGGCCGCGCGCACCATGGTGCGCACCGACAATACGGTGATTGCGGCACTGGCGCTGAAGCGCGGCGATGCCGACGCCATGATCTGCGGCCTCGAGGGTCGTTTCGAGCGGCATCTGCGCAATGTGACGCTGGTCATCGGACCACGCGCGGGCGTCAAGGACCGCGACCTGTCGACGCTGTCGATGCTGATCTCGCAACGCGGCATCGTCTTCCTCACCGACACCCATGTCTCGGTCGACCCGACGGCCGAGGAGATCGCCGAAATGACCATTCTGGCGGCGGAGGAAATCCAGCGCTTCGGCATCGAGCCGAAGGCAGCGCTTCTGTCGCATTCGGATTTCGGCTCGCGCGATTCACCCAGCGCGCTGAAGATGCGGCAGGCAGCGGCGATCCTGGCGCGCGTTGCGCCCGACCTGCAATGCGACGGCGAGATGCATGCCGATTCAGCCCTGTCGGAGCATCTGCGCCAGCGCGTCTATCCGCATTCGCGGCTGAAGGGCGAAGCCAATCTCCTGGTGTTCCCCAACCTCGACTCCGCCAACATCACGCTGACCGCGCTGCGCACGATGATGGATGCGCTGCATGTGGGCCCGATCCTGCTTGGCACCGACAAGCCGGCGCATATTTTGACGCCGTCGGTGACGTCGCGCGGCGTCGTCAATATGACGGCGCTGGCGGTGGTCGAGGCGGCGCACAAGGCGCAGGCGGTGGTTCATTTCGGCTGAGTTTCTCACGCAGGCGCGAAGCGGTAATGCCCGGTCTGCTTGAAGGCGAACAGCGTGTCCTCCTCGCGGGCGCCCGACCCGATATTGTGGATGACCAGCGCTCGTTCCGGCACGTCCGCCGTGCGTTCGGATGAGACGATGACGATGTGCGGCAGGTTGCCGGGCAGCATCTGGGTGACAAGATCGCCCGGCTGAAAGTCGGCAGGATCCTCGCTTACGGCCAAGGAAGCACCCTTGCGCCCGAAAAAGGCGGCAAGGTTGCCGACCCGTCGGTGGTCGATGTTTCGATCGGTCGCTTTCAGGCCCCAGGTCTTGGGATAGGCGGCGAAATTGGCCGCCATGTCCTCATGCACCAGCTTCTGCAGGTCGAGCTCGAAGGCGCGGCGATAGGCGCGCACGATGACGTCCGTGCACACGCCTCGATCCGGCGCGACGTCGCCGCCGGGATAGCCGAGGCGGACATAGGTCGGGTCGTAGAAGGTGGTGATGCCGATCTGCTCACGCGCGGCTTCGACCAATTTGCTGCGCCAGTCCGGAGCGGCTGGATTTTCCTGCGCCCGGGCGGCGGGCACCGCCAGGCACAACAGACCGAACTGCAGCGCGGTTCGACGGGTAATCGCGATCATGCCAGCTCCCCGGGGCATTGCTGGATCGTGGGATAATTCCGGAGCGATTGCGCCTTTTTCATGCAGCGGTGAGATCGCACAGTTGCCGCCCTATCCAAACGCCTCCTGCAACGCCTCTATGGGCTAAGACCATCTTTGGTTGTAGATTGAGGGAACGGTTAACCGCGAATCCGGTAGACAGGCAGGCAAGCGGGGTTCGGGCAATGACGGGCGGACGATGGAGGCTGAAGCACCTGGCTGCGCTGCTCGGCGTGCTTGTGCTTTCGGCCGTCGCCACCACTGAACCGCAGGCCGCCTCCCGCGTTTGCCGTCAACTGGAAGCCGAGCTTGCTTCTTCATCGAATGGCGGCGGCAATTCCAGCATGGTGCGGAAGTATGACAAGGCCATCTCCCGCCAGTTCGAACAGCTATCAAAGGTGCGCGGTCGTGCGAGCGATGCGAATTGCGGGTTTTCGCTGTTTTCGCGCAATGTCAGCCAATGTGCTGCGCTGAACAGCAGCATCGATCGCATGAACGCCAATCTCGATGCGTTGCAAGCCAAGCGCGCGCAGCTTGCCGGCGGCGGCTCGCGGCGCGACCGCGGCCGCATCCTGGCCGCGCTCGACGCCAATGGCTGCCGTGACGAGCCCGCGCCGCGCCGGGAGCCGCTGCAGGAAGCCAGCCGCGAACCCGACGACGGCAATCTGTTCGACCAGCTTTTCGGCGGCAACCGGCAGATCGACACGCTCGATCAGCCCGATGATCCCGGCGAGGAGCGCAATGTGCGCCGGGTGCTCAATCAGCCCGGCGTGCCGGATTTCCCGACGGTCGGCGGCGAGTTCCATACGAGCTGCGTG
Source organism: Mesorhizobium sp. M0052 (assembly GCF_040323255.1). Classification (NCBI taxonomy): domain Bacteria; kingdom Pseudomonadati; phylum Pseudomonadota; class Alphaproteobacteria; order Hyphomicrobiales; family Phyllobacteriaceae; genus Mesorhizobium; species Mesorhizobium sp. M0052. The sequence goes on from NZ_JAMYUS010000009.1 coordinate 134,154, forward strand.
CGCACCTGCGACGGCTATTTCTTCCCGATGTCGAACTCGGCTTCGCTCGGCGATTTCGAGCGCGACCAGAAGAACTGCGAATCGAGCTGCCCCGGCACCGAAATGCAGGTGTTCTATTCGCGCGGCATGGAAGACGATTCGGCCAACATGACGTCGTCGGTGACCGGCAGGCCCTACAGCGAGTTGCCGACCGCCTATCTCTACAAACAGCCCAACATGTCGCGGCCGCTGGCTTGTGGCTGCAATGCGCAGGCCGGAAATTTCGAGATCATCGGCGGCAACCCGCCACCGCCCGACCAATCGCAGCCTGATACCGAGACAACGCCATTCATTCCGGTGCCGGCGGCCAAACCCGATCCGGGCGCGGATCCGGAGACGCTGGCCAATATGCAGGGCGGGCTCGACCGCGCTGCCATCAAGCGCCTTGCCGTCAAACCGGTGGTGTCGCCGGTGTCGCTGATCCCGCCGGACCAGCGCAAGGTCAGGGTCGTCGGGCCAACGTTCCTTCCCGACCCAGCAGCGGCAATAGATCTGCAAGCTCCGGCCCGGAAGCAAGTCCGGTAAGCGCCAGTCTCAGCGGCATGAACAGCGCCTTGCCCTTGCGGCCGCTGGCTTCCCTGATCCTGGCCGTCCAGTCCTTCCACACCGTTCCGGTCCACGGCTCTTCCGGCAACAGGTCGAAGGCCTGCTGCAGGAAGTCGCGATCCTCGTCGGAAAATTCCGGCGCGGGCTGCGGGCCGTCGGCAAGGATACGCCACCAGCCGACCGCGTCGCTCAGCCGGTCGAGATTGCCACGCACCGCCAGCCAGAACGGCTCGGCCTTGTCGCCGGAGATGCCGAGCACGATCAGCCGATCCCGCGCCTCGGAAAACGGCATGTGGTGCATGAGCGCACGATTGAGCACGAACAGCTCGTCCGGGTCGAATTTGGCCGCCGATTTCGACGTGGCGGCGGGATCGAAGCGCGCGGCCAGTGCCGGCATGTCATGCACCGCCGCGACATTTTCCGAGGTGCCGACAAGGACGGCCAGCGAAGCCACAGCCATCGGCTCGATGCCCTCCTCGCGCAGGCTTTCGATCGACAGCGCACCGCTGCGCTTCGACAGGCCCTCGCCCGAGGCCGTGGTCAAGAGATTGTGGTGGCCGAAGACAGGCGGCTCGGCGCCCAATGCCTTGAACAGCGCGATCTGCACGCCGGTGTTGGTGACGTGGTCGTCGCCGCGGATGACATGGCTGACCCCCATCTCGATGTCGTCGACGACCGAAGGCAGCGTGTAGAGATAAGTGCCGTCCTCGCGCCGCAGCACCGGATCGGACAGTGAGGCCAGATCGACGGTTTCCTCGCCGCGCACCAGATCGTTCCAGTGCACTTCGGTGCGCTCGGGCTGCAGCGGATCGCTGGTGAAGTTGGGCAGCAGAAAGCGCCAGTGCGGCCGGCGGCCATCGGAGCGGTATTCGGCGATCTGCTGCTGCGAAAGCGCCAGCGCCTCGCGGCCATAGACCGGCGGCAGGCCGCGCGTGCGGCGCACCTTGCGGCGCAGGTCGAGTTCTTCGGGGGTCTCGTAGCAGGGATAGACAACGCCGGCTCTCTGCAGCCGCTCCACCGCCGCGTCGTAAGTTTCGAAGCGCCGCGACTGGTATTCGGTGGCGTCGGGAAAAATCCCCAGCCAGTGCAGGTCGTAGAGGATGGCGTCGGAAAATTCCTGCCTCGAGCGGGCAATGTCTGTGTCGTCGAAGCGCTGGATGAAACGGCCCTTGTTGTTCATGGCAAACAGCCAGTTGAACAAGGCGGTGCGGGCATTGCCGATATGAATGCGGCCGGTTGGTGAGGGGGCAAAACGGACGGTAACTGTCATGGGCGGGGCGTAACGGATGCTCTTGGAATTGACAAGACGCGCCCCCGCGCGAGGCCAAAGACATAATGCACGCCAGCTAAAATGAAAAGGCTGTGAGCCAGAATCCGGCCGGGCCTGTCTCGGGTGAACCGCTCACCAGCGGTCCACGCCGGCAGAATCGGGCTTCCCTCAGCCGCTTTTTGTCCCCGTTATCCACATATGTGACACACAAGATGTTGGGGTCACAAAAGCTACGCAAACGAATCCTTGACGACGCAAACCGAGTCGCCTTTTATGTGCCATGTGCTCTTGTTGAGGGCGCGACCGGAGAGTTTCGAGCCCGGTCATTTCCCCGGATTTTGTGCGTTTTGGCCATGATTTCCGCCTGTTTACGAGGCTGGCGGAAGCGTTGGATCGTGGGGGCTTCGGGAGCGAAAAGGGAGATTTGTCGGACTGGAATAAATTGTCTGTTAACACTATATTTAGTGTTTGCAGGCAGGTTCGACCCTAGATAGTGTGAATTTCCCTCGGTCGAGGGAATCGAGGAAAAATTCAGTTTTGAGGGACCCGCAGGGTTCGGCGCAGAGTTGGAACAGCGGCTTCGTAAGAAGCTCGACCAACAAGGCGACGAAGACTGCCACAAGGAGAGCCGGTGTTTTCGAACGCCGGCAGACGGCGGACATGCGCGTTTCGCATTGGGGGCAGAAATCCCCGGGGAAAAGCGCTATATATAGACAAAAGGGACCGGACCAATGCGCATCGAGCGTCGTTTCACCAAGCCAGGCCAATCAGCTTACGCGGAGATCGAATTCCGCAAGGCGCTTTCGGAGATCAAGAATCCGGACGGCTCGGTGGTGTTCCGCTTGGACAATATCGATGTGCCGGCGCAGTTCTCGCAGGTTGCCGCCGACATCCTGGCGCAGAAGTATTTCCGCAAGGCCGGCGTGCCCGCGCGCCTGAAGAAGGTCGAGGAGAACGACGTCCCCTCCTTCCTGTGGCGCTCCGTCGCCGACGAGGCCGAGCTTGCCAAGCTGCCGGAAGCCGAGCGCTACGGTTCCGAAATCGACGCCCGCCAGGTCTTCGACCGGCTGGCCGGCACCTGGACCTATTGGGGCTACAAGGGCGGCTACTTCAAGTCGGAAGAAGACGCCAGCGCCTTCCGCGACGAACTCGCCTATATGCTCGCCACCCAGCGCGTTGCGCCGAACTCGCCGCAATGGTTCAATACCGGCCTGCACTGGGCCTACGGCATCGATGGCCCGAGCCAGGGCCACTATTATGTCGACCCGTTCACCGGCAAGCTGACCAAGTCGAAGTCCTCCTACGAGCATCCGCAGCCGCATGCCTGCTTCATCCAGGGCGTGCAGGACGATCTCGTCAACGAAGGCGGCATCATGGACCTGTGGGTGCGTGAAGCGCGTCTGTTCAAATATGGCTCGGGCACCGGCTCCAATTTCTCGATGCTGCGCGGCGAAGGCGAAAAGCTGTCGGGCGGCGGCCGTTCGTCCGGCCTGATGAGCTTCCTCAAGATCGGCGACCGCGCGGCGGGCGCCATCAAGTCGGGCGGCACCACGCGTCGTGCGGCCAAGATGGTCATTGTCGACGCCGACCATCCCGATATCGAGGAATTCATCGACTGGAAGGTCAATGAAGAGCAGAAGGTGGCGTCGCTGGTCACCGGCTCCAAGATCGTGAAAAAACATCTCGAAGCGATCATGAAGGCCTGCATCAATTGCGAAGGCCATGATGATGATTGCTTCGACCCGTCGATCAACACCGCGCTGAAGCGCGAGATCAAGGCGGCCAAGAAGTCGGCCGTGCCGGAGAACTACATCTACCGCGTCATCCAGTTCGCCAAGCAGGGCTACACCGCGATGTCGTTCAAGACCTACGACACCGACTGGGATTCCGACGCCTACCTCACCGTTTCCGGCCAGAACTCCAACAATTCGGTGTCGCTGAAGGACAACTTCCTGCGCGCCGTCGAGGACGACGCCGACTGGCATCTGACCGCCCGCAAGGACGGCAAGGTGCTGAAGACGCTGAAGGCACGCGACCTCTGGGAAAAGATCGGCTACGCCGCCTGGGCTTCGGCCGATCCGGGCCTGCATTTCAACACGACGATGAACGACTGGCACACCTGCGCTTCGGCTGGTGCGATCCGGGCCTCCAATCCGTGCTCGGAATACATGTTCCTCGACGACACGGCCTGCAACCTGGCCTCGATCAACCTGCTGCCCTACCGCAATGCCGACGGCACGATCGACATCGCCGCCTACGAGCACACGGTGCGGCTGTGGACAGTCGTCCTCGAAATCTCGGTGATGATGGCGCAGTTCCCGTCGAAGGAGATCGCCAAGCAGTCCTACGAATACCGCACGCTCGGCCTCGGCTATGCCAACATTGGCGGCCTCTTGATGACGTCCGGCATTCCCTATGATTCCGACGAGGGCCGCGCCATCTGCGCAGCGCTGACCGCCATCATGACCGGCGTCGCCTATGCCACCTCGGCCGAGATGGCCGGCGAGCTCGGCGCCTTCGCCGATTACGACCGCAATGCGCAGAACATGCTGCGCGTCATGCGCAACCATCGCCGCGCCGCCTATGGCGAAAAGCAGGGCTACGAGAAGCTCGCCGTCAATCCGGTGCCGCTGGTCGCGTCCGACCTGAAGCAGCAGGAACTGGCCGCGCACGCCAAGGCTGCCTGGGACCGCGCCATCGAACTCGGCGAGGAGCATGGCTACCGCAACGCGCAGGCGACCGTGATTGCGCCGACCGGCACGATCGGTCTCGTCATGGATTGCGATACCACCGGCATCGAGCCCGACTTCGCGCTGGTGAAGTTCAAGAAGCTTGCCGGCGGCGGCTATTTCAAGATCATCAACCGCGCCGTGCCGGAAGCGCTGCGCACACTGGGTTACTCAGAAAGCCAGATCGCCGAGATCGAGGCCTATGCGGTCGGTCACGGCAACATGAACCAGGCGCCGGCGGTCAACCCCGGCTCGCTCAAGGCGAAGGGCTTCACCGACGACAAGATCGCGGCGCTCAATGCAGCACTGAAGTCGGCCTTCGACATCAAGTTCGTCTTCAACCAGTGGACGCTCGGCGCCGACTGGGTGAAGGAGACGTTCGGCTTCACCGACGAGCAGCTCAACGACTTCTCGTTCGAGATGCTGCCGGCGCTCGGCTTCTCCAGGAAGGACATCGAAGCCGCCAACATCCATGTCTGCGGTGCGATGACGCTGGAAGGCGCGCCCTTCCTCAAGGCCGAGCATCTCGCGGTGTTCGACTGCGCCAGCCCGTGCGGCAAGATCGGCAAGCGCTCGCTGTCCATCAACAGCCACATCCAGATGATGGCGGCGGCACAGCCTTTCATCTCCGGCGCCATCTCCAAGACCATCAACATGCCCAACGATGCGACGGTGGAAGACGCCAAGGGCGCCTACATGCTGTCGTGGAAGCTGGCGCTGAAGGCCAACGCGCTCTATCGCGACGGCTCGAAGCTGTCGCAGCCGCTCAATTCGTCGCTGCTCGCCGACAGCGAGGACGACGAGGACGATGCGGTCGAGCAGTTGATCGCGGCGCCCGCTTCACAGCGTGCCGTGCAGGTCACCGAGAAGATCGTCGAGCGCGTCATCGAACGCCTCTACCGCGATCGTGAAAAACTGCCGAATCGCCGCAAGGGCTACACCCAGAAGGCAGTCGTCGGCGGCCACAAGGTCTACCTGCGCACGGGCGAATTCGACGACGGCCGCATCGGCGAGATCTTCATCGACATGCACAAAGAAGGCGCCGCTTTCCGGGCGATGATGAACAACTTCGCCATCGCCATCTCGCTTGGCTTGCAATATGGCGTGCCGCTCGAGGAATTTGTCGAGGCCTTCACCTTCACCAAATTCGAGCCGGCCGGCATGGTGCAGGGCAACGACGCGATCAAGAATGCGACGTCGATCCTCGACTACGTGTTCCGCGAACTCGCCGTGTCCTACCTCGGCCGCCACGACCTCGCCCATGTCGACCAGTCGGATTTCGACAAGACGGCGCTCGGACGCGGTATCAACGAAGGCAAGGCGACGCCGTTCTCGAAGGGCCTTACCCGCGGCGCCTCGCCGGTCAAGTTGGTGTCTGGCCTAGGTGGCGAACCCAAGGGTTTTGCCGGATCACCTGCCGCGGCCCCTGCCCGGGTCACCCCAACTGCGTTCTCAGGCTCCAATGTGCTGGCGCTTAAACCAGCAAGCGACGAAGCCATCGCCTACAAGCGCGACTATGAGGAGCGAGCCAAGGAATTGGTCGAAGATATTGTTTCCGAGGAGGCAGCCGACCCCACCGGTTTGTTCACCGACGAAGCAGCGAAAGAAGCGGCCGAGGCAAAGGCGCTTGCCTCCACGCGGCGTCAGCAATCCTTGATGCAAGGCTACACCGGCAACGAATGCTCGGAATGCCACAACTTCACCATGGTGCGGAACGGAACCTGCGAGAAGTGCGATACCTGCGGCTCGACGAGCGGGTGCAGCTGAGAACTCATGCCGCCTCGGCTTACAGTCCGCGAAGTCATTCGCCTGCTGGAGACCGACGGTTGGTATCTGGTTGCAACCAAGGGCAGCCATCGCCAATATAAGCACAAAACCAAAGCCGGCCGCGTCACCGTGGCCGGCAAACCGTCTGAAGAGGTTGCGCCAGGAACACTGAACAGCATCCTCAAGCAGTCCGGTTTGAAGGAGTGACTATATGCGTTACGCGGTGGTGATTGAAAAAGCAGGCAACAATTTCTCTGCCTATGTGCCGGACCTACCCGGCTGCATCGCAACTGGTGCTACCGTGCCAGAAGTAGAAATCGAAATTCGCGACGCTATACGCTTTCACATCGAGGGCTTGCGTGCCGATGGGCTGGAGGTGCCCAAAGGAATCAGTCTCGCGGAATATGTAGAGGCATAAGCGGTAGCCTTCAGGACAACATCCTATCCCGGCACCCGCAGCGTCTGATCGTCGAACAGCGGCTCGTCCTGCCCCGCCCGAATGAACAGCACCCTCCGCCCCTCACCCGCCGGCGCCTCGAAATACTGAATACCATCCGGCATTTCGCCCCAGTCGCCGCAGGGCGGTTCGGGAACTTCGTCATTGGCTAGCGCCTTCAGCTCTTTCGCATAGGCAGCATCGGGGCTGAATGTGTAGCGTTTGACGCCGGCGGGCACGGTGCCTTCGGTGTAGGGCGAGAGCACGCAGCGGGCGCTGACTGATTTGTCGGTCTTTTCCAGCAACAGGCGCAGCACCGCGGCCTCGGCGGTTTCGCCCGATTTGATGTCGAACACCTCGACCAGCGGATCGGGCGCGCCGCCATCGCTGTATTTGATGGCGAGTGCGCCGCCGACGAATTCGAAATGGATCTGGCGGAAGCCGAAATCGCATCGCTGCACCCAGGCGGCGAGGCCGACCGTCTTGTCGGTCAGTTTTTCCCAGACGCATTTGTCGATCGGCGGGCGCGATGGCGCCGGCTCGTCCGCCCGCGCTGCGGCTGATATCGTCGCCGAGGCAAACAGCGTGCAGATCCAGACAATCAGTCTCATGCGTTATTCATCGCTGCGTCCTGTCAAAGTGAAGGCGTCCCAGGCCGAGCCGTCCGGATTGGCATTGGCGAAATCGGCAAATTCGGTGAAGGCCGCGCCGAAATCGGGCAGCAACAGCCCTTTCGGCGCCGGTGTCGCTTCGCGCGAATTCAGCTGCTCGGCGCCGCCTCCGGTCAAGGCATAGACCTGGCCCATCCATATCCGGCAGAGACCGCTGCCATCCTCCAGCCCCGCTTCGCGGTCGTCGTCGGTGCAGGCGTGGTGGATGGTGCCGAGCGGAAGCGAATTTTTGCCATTGGTCCAGGTGATGTCGGCCGGCAAGCGCGTGTCGGTGTTGGGCACGGTCACCGAAAACACTTCGGCCGTCAGTGCCGCCGGCTCATTGTTCAGCGGCCGGAATTGCATCACCGCGCCCGAACGCGGCTCGCGGTAGGTGGCATGGCTGAGCAGACATTCTTTTGCGCTCGCTGCCTGCACGGCGCCGAGCAGAGCCAGGGAAACGACAGCCAGCCTGCGGACGATCATTGGATGTCTTGTCATGAAAGTGGGCGCCTCAGATAAAACCGACCAGCCACGCCGCGCCGCCCAGAAACGCGGCCGAACAGACCCACAGCAGCCAAAGCCCGCGCACCCTGCATTCGAGCACTGCCGAGGCGGGGTTGGCTGGGTCGTAATGCACGTCGACCTTGCCGCCCTCGGCATAGCTGCGCCCTTGGCCGCTGACGAGGCCGGGCATTGAAGCGGTGACCGTGGCGCCGAAGGTGACGCGGTCTGAGGTGTAGTGCTGGCCTGCGACGCCGTAGCTGTACACGATGCGGGATTTGAAAACGGTGCTCCAGCGTCGGTGGCCGCTGTAGTTTCGTAGCGCCTGCAGACCGGAGGAATCGATGCGGCCGGGCGCGACCGGCCATTTTGCCGCCTGCTCGGCAAGCGACTTCTGGACGAAGGCCATGCGCAGGATCATCAGGCCCATGAACAGCAGCAGCGCTCCGGCGCCGAGGTTCTGCGGCTTGGGCAAATGCGGCCGGATCGCCTCCAGCACGCCACCGAGCGAAAACACCAACACCACCGTGCCGATCACCAGCCAGGCCGAGAGCTTGACCATGAACTTGAAGGCGCCGTCCGGCAGGGTGCGTTCGATCACGGCCTTGCCCGGATCGGCCGGATTGTAGAAGACGGTCACTTCAGCGCCGGTGGGAAACTGCGCCAGGGTTTCGGTGACTTCGAAATTCCCCAGATTCTCCTTCACGCTGTAGCGCGAGCTTTGATATTTCTTTTTACCGACCTTGTATTCGAAGGTGATCGCCGGAAAATTGCGCATCTCGGTGGTGTCGCTGCTGTCCGAGCCGACGCCCGACCTTCTGACTTCACGCGCCTCGACGCGCGACGAGATGATCTTGCCCGGCGCCGGCAGCCAGTGGCTCATCGCCTGCACCTCGCGCCATTTGACGAAGGTGATGAACGACAGACCACCCGCGATCGCGCAGGCAAATCCGACAATCAGAAATTTGAGCTCTACGTCCACCGCGTCCCCCAGGAGTGCAGGAAGCTGCAAATAGATAGCACGGCGAAGGCAATGTCTTGATTATTCGCAAAGGACGAACCGCCCCTTCCTCGGGTATCGAAGCCCCGCCAACTTTGTTAAGAGTCGCCCAAACTGTTAGGAGCCACGAGACCAGGATGACAGCACTGCGCGTTCTCTCGGATGCCTTCATTCCGGAACTCCCGAACCACTACAAAGGCAAGGTCCGCGAGAATTACGATCTGCCGGATGGCCGCCGCATCATCATCGCCACCGACCGGCTGAGCGCCTTCGATGTGATCCTGACCGCTGTCCCGCTCAAGGGCGAACTGCTGACCCAGACGGCGCGCTACTGGTTCGAGGAAACGGCGGACATCTGCCCCAACCATGTGCTCGATTATCCCGACCCCAATGTCGTCGTCGGCACCAGGCTCGACATTCTGCCGGTGGAAATCGTTGTTCGCGACTATCTCGCCGGCACCACCAGCACTTCGGTGCTGACGAAATACAAGAACGGCGAACGCGATATGTACGGCATCCGCCTGCCGGACGGGCTGCGCGACAATGAGAAGCTGCCGCAGGCCATCATCACGCCGACCAGCAAGGCGCTCGATGGCGGTCATGACGAGCCCTTGACGCGCGACGAGATCCTGACGCGCGGCCTGTTATCGGAAGAGCAATGGGACACAGTCTCGCGCTATGCGCTGGCGCTGTTTGCGCGCGGCAAAGCGTTGGCCGCGAAGCGCGGCCTGATCCTGGTCGACACCAAATATGAGTTCGGCACGAACAAGGATGGCACCATCATCCTTGCCGATGAAATCCATACGCCCGACTCAAGCCGCTACTGGCTTGCGGCAACCTATGAAGAGCGTTTCAAGGCAGGCGAGCGGCCGCAAAGTTTCGACAAGGACTTTATTCGCGCCTGGGTGACCGCGCGCTGCGATCCCTACAAGGATCGTATTCCGAAAATCCCCGCCGAGCTCATCGAGCAGACATCGCGGGTTTACACGCAGGCCTTTGAGACCATCACCGGCGAGACCTTCACCGCTGATAGATCGGGAAAGACGGTGCTGGACCGCATTCGCGAGAACCTGCGCCCTTATTTCTGACGGCGGCTGGCCGCCGCGGGTCAACTTGCCGAGGTCGCGGACACGGACGGTTCTGGCGGAGCGCGCCACGTGCCGAGATATGATCCGCACAGGATGAGCGCGAAGGCCGCGACAATGCCGATATCGAGCGGCTCCGAAAGGACGAGCACGCCGGCTGCCACGGAGACGGCGGGCGCCACATAGGTGATGACGACCGCCCGTTCGGGGCCGATCTCCCGCACCAGCAGGAAGTAGGTGGCGAAGGCAATCGCCGTGCAAAACACGCCAAGACCGAGGATTGCGCCAACCACCGTTGTCGACGGCATGGCCGCCGGCCAGGCCAACGCCGCCGGCACAGCGTAGATCAGCGCGGCCCCTGCCAGACAGACTGCCGTCAGCGAGGTTGCCGGCACGTCGTTCAGCCAGCGCGACGCGATGATCGAACCCGAGGCATAGCAGGCCGCGGCCATGAGAATCTCGACGACCGCGAGAAATCCGCCACCCAAGGTCGGCAGCGCCAGCACGAAAACACCGGCAAAACCGAGGAAAAGGCCGGTCCAGCGGCGTATCCCCAGCCGCTCATCCGAGCCCATCAGCTTTGAGAGCGCGACGGTTACGGCCGGCGTCATGGCAATCAGCAGTCCGGCGGTGGAACTGTCGATGCTGACTTCGCCATGGGTGATCAGCCCCCATGGCAGGATCATCTCGACCAGACAGAATGCGGCGACCGCCCGCCAATGTGTCTTCAGCCATCCGAAACTGCGCTGGACAAGGACGAAGGGCGGCAGCGCCAGGGCGCCCACGGCTGTTCGGGCAAAGACCAGGAAGGGCACCGACACCTCGGCAACCGCCAGCTTGATCAACAAATAGGGAATGCCCCACAGGAGGCTGAGCAGCACGAACAAAAACAGTCCGCGGCGCGTCATGACGGCCTCACAGCCAGAAAGGTGGTCCACTCTTCGCGATCGCGGCCGACGTTGAATTCGTCTCCGACAAGAACCAGCCCGGCGTTTTCGAGGCGGGCCGCGAAGTCGTCCCTGCGCCAGTAGACCGTATGATATTCGCCGCTCTTCTCGCCGTCGCCAATGCGCATCGAGACGAGGAAGGCGCCGCCCGGCCGCAGCGACCCGGCAATCTTGGCAAGCACCTGGTCGGCCTGCTCGCGCGGCACGTGGATCAGGACGCACAATGCGAGCACCGCGTCGTAGGGGCCGCCGAGATCGTCGGTGATGAGATCGAGAAACTCACCATGCTTGCCGCGTGCGGCCTGCAACTCGAGAAACCGCTTCGTTGCGTCTGTGCGCCGAACCTGGACACCGAGCCCTTCGACGAAGTCCGCATCGTATCCGGGTCCCGAACCGACTTCCAGAATCCGGCCACCTTTGCCGGCGATCTTCACCAGGCGCTTTAGCCATTTCTGTTCTCTTTGGTTCGGAACGTGCCGCACCAGAGCGTCGTAGCGTTCGGCATAGTCCTCATAGGCGTTGATCGTTTGTCGGCTCTTCGCCAGATCCTCGGATAACACAATCATCTTTCCCTCCCCTGGTCAAAGAGCTTGCTTAGCCAATGGTGCCGGGAGGCACGCGTCCGTCAAGCATACCGATATCCCTGAGGAAATGGTCCGACAGCGAGCGGCGGTCGAGCAGGCCGCGCTTGCGAGGCCTGAACGGCGCGGTGAAGAGGTCGAGCACCGGGCGGCGAAGCGTGTTGTAGAGAGCGATGGCGGTGGTCATTGCCGTATCCTCCAGGGTTTGATCCGGTGAATGCAGCATGCCGTTTTCCGGGCTTGGTTTCCAATCGAACGTCGCGTAGTATGCATCAGCGGGATTGATGCGTCATGAGATGGGAACTACCACCATTAGGAGCCATCAGGGTCTTTGAAGCCGCGGCCCGGCTGGGCAGTTTCACCAAGGCAGCCGAAGAACTCGGCATGACCCAATCAGCTGCCAGCTATCAGATAAAGGTGCTGGAAGAACGTGCCGGAACGCCCCTTTTCATAAGAAAAACAAGGCAGATCGCGCTGACCGAGGCCGGACAGCAGCTGGCGCCGCACGCAACAGGCGCGTTCTCGACCCTGGCCGACGCATGGGTCGCCACCAAGGGTGGAGCGACCGGCGTGCTGTCGGTGACGACCATGGAAACCTTCGCATCGAACTGGCTGGCCGTATGGCTTGGAACATTCCAGCTGATGCATCCCGATCTTGCCGTGAAGGTGAATACATCGCACGGGCTGGTCGATTTCACGCGCGGCGACATGGATGTCGGCATTCGCACCGGCAGTGGAAAATGGCCGGGCCTGACGGCTCACTATCTGTTCAAGGCGGACTATACGCCGATGCTCAGCCCGAGACTCGCCGAAAGCGTCGGCGGCATCCACCGCCCCGAGGATCTCTACCAACTGCCGCTATGCTGTGCCGACGATCCCTGGTGGGAAATCTGGTTCAAGGCTGCCGGCGTGCCGTTCGAGCCCGATCGCGTCATCGCTGGCCCGAAACTGGGTACGCAGGCCTATGATGCGATGGCGGCGCTGACCGACAAGGGCGCCGCGATCCTGACCAAAAACCTTTACAGCGCCCTGTTGGAAAAGGGCCAGTTGATACAGCCATTCGGCGTGCTTGGATCGGACGGCGACGGCTATTGGCTGGTGCATCTGGAGAGCCGCCGCAACGCGCCCAAAATCAAGGTGTTTCGCGACTGGGTGCTGGCGCAGACGGCAGAGATACGCGAACGCGAAAAGCGCGACAGCCCTCTAGGCACCGCGATAAAACTCGCCCCCGCCTCAACCCTCAGTCCTTGAAGGTCAACCCGTATCTTGCAACCTGTTCCTTCGGCATATCCGCAAGCGCCTGGCGCGTGGTGTAGCCGCCATAGATCACCTTGCCGTTCTTGATCATCCAGTCCTCGACGTCGGCCTCGGTCACCGTCATCCTGTCGCCCATCTTGTACTTGTTGCCATTGACCGGGACGTCGGCGAGCAGGCCGATATAGGAGCCGTCGCTGTAGCCGACCAGCTGCAGCCAGATATGCTCGGTGGCGCCGTTCTGGGTCAGCGGGAATTTTACCGTGTAGGTGCCGGGTGTGCCGGCGTCCATCAATTCGTGGAAGCGCTTGAGGGTCGAGCGGCCGCTGTCCTTGGCGGCCTGCATCGCCTTGTCCTCGGTGGAATAGGACACGACGTTCTGCTTCGACTCGGCCAGCGAAGTGCCACTTCCGCCCGGCATGTGGCCGAGCGAGCTGAAAAACCCGTAGCCGACAGCGGCGGCAAGAGCGACAGCCACAACTGGATTGCGCATGGACCCCTCCGAAACCCGATCACGGGCACGTTACCGGAAGGCTGTTGCGATACCGCTAAAGGACACAGTGAGCGGATCGTTAGCGAGACGCTGAAAATTCAACCCAAGCCGCAGCGGCAGGCAGCGCAGGCGCACCGGCACCGGCCTGACGTTCAGTCGGCGTCGGCGACGGTCGTCTGCCCGCCTGCCCATGCCCACCAGGCGCGCTCGTCGCCATGGAAGACGTTGAGGTCGATGCGGCCGGTCACGCCGTGCGACAGGCCGGAGCCGGAGTACTGCCAGAACAGCCATTTGCGGCCGGGATAGACTTTTGAGGGATGCCGCGCCACGGCGCGCAGCCAGAACGGATAATCGAGAAACGCACCCTTGAGATTGTCGCGATAGAAATCCGGTGCGGTGTAGATGATGGGCCGCTGGCCGTAATGGCGCTCCAGCTTGTCCATGAACACCTTCATCTTTTCCAGCACGGTGGCCCGCGAAGGCTGCCGCTTGCAGGAGGATTCGCCGTTCCATTCGACATCGATCACCGGCGGCAGCGCGCCTTCGACCCTTGGCACATTGCGGATGAACCAGTCCGCCTGCTCGCCGGCGGTGCGGCACCAGTAGAAGAAGTGATAGGCGCCGCGCTTCAGCCCGGCGGCATCGGCATTGCGCCAGTTCTTCATGAACATCGGGTCGAGATGGTCGCCGCCATCGGTCGCCTTGATATAGGCGAAGTTGGCGCCCTGGGCACGCAGCTTGCCCCAGTTGACATTGCCCTGCCAGCGCGAGACGTCGACGCCGTGGACGGCAAGGTAGCGTGGCGAAGCCTTGCCGAAATTGATCGGCTTGGCGTCGCGGAAACCGTAGCGGGTGACCGGCGAGGCCAGCATGGCCGGCGCCGCGCGCGTCAACCGCTTCGGCGCAGACATCAGAGCGGCGGGCTCGAGCTGTGGTCTGGTGCTCCCCTGCGGCGTGCCCGCGACGATGGCCTCTTCTTCCTCGACCATGGAAAAGGGCGGCGCATTGTCGGCCACAGCGTTGTCGGCCACCATGTCGGACCGCATCGGCGCGAGGTCGGCGGTCTCCGCCGGAGCCGCTGTGACCGGCGCGCTCGGACGCACGACCGAACTGGTCGTCTCGTTCGACGGCTGCAAGCCATCGACGCCCGCTGTGGACGAACAGCCGGCAAGCCACAGCGATGCCAACATGAAACTGACGACGCCTGAAATCCGCATCTGGACCTGTACGCAAAACACAACAGACCGAAGGCAAACAGACGCCGCCGGACAAACCGGCCTCGATTACTAACGAGAAATTACCAACAAAGTTTGAATCAAGTTGTTAGGAATTGGCCCTCTTGTCTTCTCCCCCTGTGGGAGAAGGTGGATCGGCGCGTAGCGCCGAGACGGATGAGGGGTGTTCCAGCGGAGTGAGGCGTTGGCGTTCCCTGGAACACCCCTCATCCGACCGAGCTTCGCTCGGCCACCTTCTCCCACAAGGGGAGAAGGGGAAGCCCTTACCTTCCCAGCCATTGCTGCATGCAGCTTTTCGCCACCACATGCGCCGGTGGCACGGCGTCGGCGGCCGGGCGGCGGGCACGTTCGAGCAGCAGGCGAACCTGTTCGGGGCGCACGCGGTCACGCTCCATCACGAGGAGGACCATCGGATCGCTCAAAAGCTCGTCCAGGGTGCTGATTCTGTCGCTCATCGGTCGTCTCCTCGATACCGGCCCGCAGACGATAGATAGGCAGGCAATCATGGCCCGCCAATGACGCTTTGCCGGCTATGTCGTGGTTTCGGGATTAATTTCCGGTAAGGCCGGCGTCAATTCGGAGGCGGCGCGCCTTCATGGTGCGGCAGGCCGTCATCGAGCTGCAGCCAGGGCTGCTTCGAGGCGGTCCACATATGCATTTCCGGCTTGAACAGCGAGGGATCGTCGAGCGAGCCGGTGGTGATGCCGACGATGCCGGCGGAGTCGCGTCGGGAAAACAGCGTGGTGCCGCAAGCGGCGCAAAAGCCGCGCTTGAGGTCCGGAGAGGTGTTGACCGTCGCCACCTCTCCCTCGACCGTGACATCGTCGATGCGAAACAAAAGGCGGGCGTTGAACGCCGCGCCTATGACCTTCTGGCAGCACCGGCAGTGGCAGACGCGCTGGTTGAGCGGCGCCGCCTCAGTGCCGTAGCGCACTGCCCCGCAATGGCATCCGCCCTGGTATTTCGTCATCATTCGAACTCATCACACTGAAGGTCTCTTGATGATATCGACAGGTACCTTTCGGTCAATTGAAAAGCCCTGATGGCGCCATCGATTGCGCCGATAGGACCAATGGCTGCGCCAAGGCTCCGTAGCTTCGCAGGCACAAAAAAGCCGACCGCCTCTTCGAGACGGCCGGCATGTATTTTCAGGCAAGCTATTTCGTTTCGCTGAGGACTTCGTCCCAGGTCTTCACCTTGGTTTCGCCATTGAGGAAGGGCAGTGCCGCGGCCGTCAGCTCCGGTGCGAAGAAGACGTCGTAGTGGGTGCGATTGGGAATGATGGCCAGCCGGTTCTGCGACAGGTTCTCACGCATCCAGCCGGCATCCTTCAGCCCGCCGCCGATCATCTGGTAGAACCTGATCTCGTGCTCGGGCTTGTACATGTCGCTGTCGCCATAGGCCAGCATGACTGGCATCTTCAGCTTCGCCACATCGGCGGAATAGTCGTCATCCTTGCGCATGAAATTGCCCAGTGCATCGAGCAGTTTAGGGAAATCGTCGGGACGTGGGGCGACGGCGACGTAGGATTTGTACATCGGCGTGTCCTTCATGAAATCGGCGGCGGCCGCGCTCACCTGCGCCTGCTGGCCGCGCATCTCGTCATAGAAGCCATTGGCGGCGAAGCCGGTCGAGACCAGGACCAGCCGGCGCACCGTCTCGGGATGCTGAACGGCCATGCGGAAGGCGACGCCGCCGCCCAGCGAATAGCCAAGCACGTCGACCTTGTCATAGCCGAGCGCCTTGACGATACCAGCCATGTCGTCGCCCATCCCCTCCAGGCTGAAGGGTCGCTCGCCGAGCGCGGTGCGGCCATGGCCCTGCAGGTCGACGGCAATGATGGTGCGGTTTTCCGCCAGCTTCGGCAGCAGCGGCGCGAACATGTCCGACGTGCCAAGGCCGCCATGCAGCAGAAGCAGCGGTTCGCCCTTGCCATAGACGGCATAGTAGTAATTCAGGCCGTCGATCGGCAGCAAGCCGGACTTTTCCGGCTTCGGCATGGCTGTTGCCTCGGTGGTCATGGCGGGCTTGGTCTCCTCTGCATTGGCTGGGCCGGGCGCTGCAAACAAGGCAGCGACCGAGGCAAGAATGGCGAAATAGATTCGTCTGGACATGTCGGTCTCCTCAGGTTCCCCCCAAGGACGAGCGAGCACGCCGCGTGCCGACATGCCCTGCGAAAAATCCGCGGAAGAATGACCGGTTTGGCTGTTGTCGATCGGTCGCGCGCCTCAGTGGCGCTTGGCCTGCACCAGATAGGCGTCGATCTCGGTCTCGCCGAGCCATTTGGCGGCTTCCAGCCGGTGCAGGCCCTCGACCAGGATGTGGCGCTTGCCGTCATGGCGAACCTGGATCGGCGTCTTCATGCCGTTTTCCAGTATGTCTTCGGCCAGATGCCGGACCGTTTCGGGATGCAGCGTCTTCTTGCGCGCCGTCGGCACGTAGATTTCGTCGACCTTGACCTTCTGCACTCTCAGCATACCGGCTCCCGAGGCGGAAAATGCCGCCTCGCCTGAGATAGTCGGTTTGCCAGGTGCGGCCAAGAGCGGCCAAGCAATTGTGTCGTATGCAATTGCTGGCCCGATCGTTTCCATTTGACGCTTGGCCGGCAGATGGCCGAAATGGCGGCCTGTCACTTTTCCGGTGTTCATGACCCAACTGCCGACCGAATTTCCCGATTTCGGACTGACGCCCGAGCAGCGCCGCGAGGCAGTGCGCGGCCATTACTATGAATGGCCGGGAATGGACGGCGAGCGGGGCGAGATCTGGTGCTATTCTGATCGATTTTCCTACCGCGCCGGCGAGACCGTGACGCTGCATGTCAGCTCGACGGCGCCGCGCTTCAGCATTGTCATTGTCCGCGACGGCGGCAGCGAGACAAAGGTCTTCGAGCAAACGGGGCTTTCGGCGCGCTGGCAGGATACGCCCGACCAGTGCTCGGTCGAAGGCTGCGGCTGGGAGGCGTCTTTCGAATTTCGCATCAGCGACGATTGGCCATCCGGCGCCTATCGGCTGACGCTGACGGCGGACGGCGGCGACGGCAAGCCGATCCACTGCCACCACCTCATCATCGTCGCGCCCCTGCCCGGCAAAAAGCCCGGTCGCGTGCTGCAGGTGGCGGCGACGGGCACCTGGCTGTCCTACAACACCTGGGGCGGCTCCAACGCCTATCAGGGTATCACCGGACCTGGCCGCGACCAATATGCGCGCATGGTGTCGACGCAGCGGCCGTGGTGCCGCGGCTTCGTGGTGTTGCCCAAGGACGCGCCGCGCGTGCCGCTGGAGGTTGCCGTGCCGCCGAAAACAGTGCCGCGCTATCCGCACATGGAATGGGCGTACGCCACGGGACATTCGAAGAAATACACCTCCTCCGGCTGGGCGAGCTATGACAGCCACTTCTTCCGCTTTGCCGAGCGCGCCGGCTACGGCGTCGATCTCGCCAGCCAGCACGATTTGCACTTCTCGCCCGAGATCCTCGACGGCTACGACTGCGTCGTCTTCGTCGGCCATGACGAGTACTGGACCTGGGAAATGCGGGACGCCGTCGACAGCTACGTCGAGCGCGGCGGTCATGCGGCTCGCTTTGCCGGCAATTTCATGTGGCAGACCAGGCTCGAGGACGAAGGCCGCCGGCAGGTCTGCTACAAATACCGGGCGCGGGCCGAAGACCCGGCCTATAGCGGCGACGTCACCCGGGCCACCAACTCCTGGGAAGCGCCTGAGATCGGTCGTCCCGGCGCAATGACCTTCGGCCTCAACGCGACGCGCGGCGTCTATGCCGGCTGGGGCGGATGCGCACCGCGCGGCGTGCGCGGCTTTCCGGTCTATCGGCCCGAGCACTGGGCCTTCGCCGGCACCGGCATCTATTATGGCGACCTGCTCGGCGCCGACAGCCATGTCTATGGCTATGAGGTCGACGGGCTCGATTTCGAGATCCGCGGCGGCCTGCCCTATCCGACACCGGACAGCGGTGCGCCTGACGGGCTGCAGGTGCTGGCCGTCGGCATGGCGAGCCAGGTCGAGGAAAGCGCCGATATCCCGATCGAGGACCAGTTTCTCACCGACGAGGATGGCCGCTTTACGGCCGAAACGCTGTTTGGCGAGGCGACCGACGCCAATCTGGAAAAGGTCAAACGCGGCAACGGCATGATCGTCAATTTTCCGCGCGGCAAGGGCGAGGTTTTCCACGCCGGAAGCTGCGAATGGGTCGCCGGCCTGCTCAGGCAGGATCCCATGGTCGAGCGCGTGACCAGGAATGTAATCGATCGCTACCTCGGAAAGTCCTGACATGCAGAAGCCCTCATCAACTGGTTCAGAAACGCGCGCGCCCTCGCACCTGTTCTACCTCTCCAGCCTGCGCCGGCCGCTGATCGACCGCGCCGAAGGCATTTATATGTGGACGCAGGACGGCCGCCGCTTCATCGACGGATCGAGCGGACCGATGGTCGCCAATATCGGCCATTCCAACCGCAACGTGCTCGACGCCATGAAGCGGCAGATGGACCGCGCCACCTTCGCCTACCGGCTGCATTTCGAGAACGAGCAGGCGGAAGAACTGGCGCGGGAGCTCGCCGGCAAACTGCCGGAGGGCATGGACCGAATCTTCTTCGTCTCCGGCGGTTCGGAGGCGACGGAATCCTGCATCAAGCTGGCGCGGCAATGGGCGGTCGCGACCGGCCAGCCGAAGCGCTGGAAGGTTATCACGCGTTTTCCCTCCTATCATGGCGGCACGCTGGGTTCGCTTTCGATAACCGGCGACGATGCGCTGGCCGAAACGTTCACACCGATGATGCGGGTGATGCCGACCGTGCCGGCGCCGACGGCATGGCGCGACCGCGACAATCTTTCGATGGAGCAGCGCGGCGTCCGTTATGCCGACATGCTGGAGGAGAAGATCCAGGCCGAGGGCCCGGACAGCGTGCTCGCCTTCATCATGGAGCCGATCGGCGGTGCGGCGACTTCGGCCCTCGTCGCACCGGACAGCTATTATCCGCGTATACGCGAGATCTGCGACCGCTACGGCATCCTGCTCATCCATGATGAAGTGATGAGCGGCGCCGGCCGCACCGGAAAATTCCTTGGCGGCGACCATTGGAACTGCAAGCCCGACATCGTCGCGCTGTCGAAGGGGCTTGGCTCCGGCTATGCGCCGCTCGGCGCGCTGGCCGCCCCGATGCGGCTGGTCGAGCCGCTGCTGGCGTCGGGCGGCTTCCAGCATGGCCACACCTATGCTGGCAATCCGCTCGCCTGCGCGGCCGGGCTCGCCGTGCTCGGCGAGATGGACCGCCTCGACCTGATCGCCAATGCCGCCGCGATGGGCGACGTGCTGATGGACGGGCTGAAAGGGCTGGCGAAGCGTTTTCCGTTCATCGCCGATGTCCGAGGCAAAGGCCTGCTCACCGGCGCCGAGATGGTTGCCGATCCCGAAACTCTACGGCCGATCGAACAGGGCAAGAAAGCCACGCAGCGCCTGCTCGACCTCGCCTACGAGCGCGGGCTGATCATCTACGGCCGCAGGGTCAAGGGCGGTGTCGACAGCGACAATTTCATGGTGGCGCCGCCGATGATCGTCACGGCTGAAGAGGTCGGCGAGATCATTTCCATCATCGGCGATTCGCTGGAAGTTCTGGCCGCCGAACTCGACCTGCCGGTCGAAGGCTGAGGGCTAAAGAATGGCGCCGAGGAAAGTCATCATCACCTGCGCGGTCACTGGCTCGGTGCACACCCCGTCCATGTCGCCCTATCTGCCGGTGACGCCGGACCAGATCGCGACCGACGCCATCGCGGCGGCCGAGGCTGGCGCCTCAATCCTGCATCTCCACGCCCGCGATCCCAAAGACGGCCGGCCGACCGCCGATCCTGAGGTGTTCATGCAGTTCCTGCCGCGCATCAAGCAAGCGACCGATGCGGTGATCAACATCACCACCGGCGGTTCGTCGCTGATGACGCTCGACCAGCGGCTGGCGGCACCACTGCGGGCCGAGCCGGAAATGTGCTCGCTCAACATGGGCTCGATGAATTTCGCGCTGTTCCCGATGCTCGACAAGCCAAGGGAGTGGCAGCACGAGTGGGAACCAAAGCTGCTCGAAGCCACGCGCGACACCATCTTCAAGAACACCTTTGCCGATATGGAAGGCGTGCTCGAAAAGCTCGGCAAGGGCTGCGGCACGCGCTTTGAGTTCGAATGCTACGATGTCGGCCATCTCTATTCGCTGGCGCATTTTCGCGACCGTGGGCTGGTCTCGGGGCCGCTGTTCATCCAGTTCGTGCTCGGCATTCTCGGCGGCATCGGCGCCGATCCCGACAATCTCATCCATATGAAGCGCATCGCCGACAAGCTGTTCGGCGACAGCTACCAGTTCTCGGTGCTCGCCGCCGGCCGCCATCAGATGCCCCTGATCTCGATCGCGGCGGCGATGGGCGGCAATGTCCGCGTCGGGCTGGAGGACAGTCTCTACGATGGACGGCAATTGGCGAAATCCAATGCCGATCAGGTGCGCAGGATACGCGCCATTCTCGACGGGTTGTCGCTGGAAGTCGCAACGCCGACCGAGGCGCGCGAGATGCTGGCGCTGAAGGGTGGCGATAGGGTGGCGTTTTGAGATGATTGAGATGGCGGCGCTCAGTCGCACCCCTCTCTGTCCTGCCGTACATCTCCCCCTCAAGGGGGGAGATCAGCAGTTTCTGCGCTGCCGTCCATCCTGCAACGTTGGAAGTTTGCGAAGGCCGTGGCGACGTCCAATCTCCCCCCTTAAGGGGGAGATGTCCGGCAGGACAGAGGGGGGTGCCTGGGCGCCTTGCCTATCGTGAGTACAGTCACCCTCCGCCCCGGCACCATCGACGACGTCGACACCATCCATGCCGCGCTGCTCAAGCTCGGCACCCATATCGGCGCGCATCAGGAGATCACGTCCACTGCCGACGATCTCCGCCGCTACGGCTTTGGCGACAAACCCGCCTTCTCCACCCTGATCGCCCAGATCGGCGGCGATTTTGCGGGGCTCTGCCTGCATTTCCCGATCTTCTCGACATGGATGGGGCGGCCCGGCGTCTATATCCAGGACCTCTATGTCGAGGACCGGTTTCGCGGCCGCAAGATCGGCGAAAGACTGCTGCGCCGGGTCGCGCGCGACTGCCGCCGGGATGGCGGCGCCTATCTCAGGCTGTCCGTCGATACCGATAATGACGGCGCCAAGGCTTTTTATGAGCGGCTGGGTATCGCCTGGTCGAGCTACGAGCAGACGCAGAAGATCGTCGGTGATGCCTTTTTCGCCTTTGCCGATGCAGCGCAGAATGGGGACGCGGAATGAAAGCCTTCTTTGCCGAGGAGCAGAAACGCCACGACCCGAAGGCCTTTCTGTCCAGCGGTGCGCCGCAGCCCAATCCCGAACGGCCGGAGCGGGTAGAGCGATTGTTAGCCGGCGCAAAATCCGCCGGATTGACGATCGAGCGGCCCAGGGAACATGGCCTAGGCCCGGTGGCGGCCGTGCATACGCCGGAGTATCTCGCCTTCCTCGAACACATTTTTGCGCGCTGGCAGCGCATCGAGGGCGCATCCGCGGAAGTCATCCCCAACATCCATCCACTGGCCCGCACAGGGTCCTATCCGGCCTCGGCGGTCGGCCAGGCCGGCTACCACATGGCCGACACCGCTTGCCCGATCTCGGCCGAAACCTGGCACAGCGCGCTGTGGAGCGCCTGGAGTGCAGTCGAGGCAGCCGAAGCGGTGATATCGGGCGCGCCTGCCGCTTATGCGCTCTGCCGGCCGCCCGGCCATCATGCCTTTGCCGATGTCGCCGGCGGCTTCTGCTTCATCAACAATTCAGCGGTCGCGGCCCAGGTGTTGCGCAAGCAGGCAGCGCGGGTGGTGATCCTCGATGTCGACCTGCATCACGGCAACGGCACGCAAGGCATCTTTTATACGCGTTCCGACGTCCTGACGGTGTCGCTGCACGCCGATCCGGTGCGCTTCTATCCGTTCTTCTGGGGCCATGCCGATGAGCGCGGCGAAGGTCCGGGCCTCGGCTATAATTTCAACCTGCCATTGCCGCGCAAATCAGCCGACGCGGCGTTTCTGGACGCCCTCGAAGTGGCGTTCCAGCGTATCCGCGCCTTTTCGCCGGACGCGCTGGTCGTGGCGCTCGGTCTCGATGCGTTCGAGGGCGATCCGTTCGGCGGGCTTTCGGTGACCACGCCCGGTTTCTCGCGGATCGGCGAGGCAATTGCCAAGCTTGGCCTGCCGACGGTTATCGTCCAGGAAGGCGGCTATCTCTGCGACGCGCTCGGCGACAATCTCACGGCGTTCCTCACCGGTTTCGGCGGCAAACAGCGATAGCTGACTAGCGCTGCTGCCTCAGCATGGCGATCACCCGGTGCACGCTTTCCAACGTCTCGTCGATCTCTGCCGCCGTGTTGTAGTGCGCAATACCGATGCGCACGACTCCCTGCTCGGCCGGAATGCCGAGATGGTGGACGATCTCCCAGGCGTAGTTGTGACCCGACCATAGAAAAATGTTCTCGGCATTCATCTGCCGCACGATCGTCTCTGGCACGATGCCGTCGACGGTGAAGGACACGGTCGGCACGCGCTCAATGACACGCTTCTGATCTGTGATGCCGCGGATGGTCAGGCCCTCAATGGCGGACAGCCCATCGATCAGCCTCAGCACCAGCGGGTTTTCGTAGGCGATCGACACTTCGTATGCCTTTGCGATCTTTTGCCTTCGCGAACCGCCCTCGCCGGCCGCAGCACCGAGTTCGGCGAAGTAATCGACCGCTGCGGTAAGTCCGGCCATCAGTTCGATCTGCGGCGTACCGAGTTCGAAGCGCTCCGGCAGGCCATTGGACGAGCAGCGGCATTTGTAGGGTTTCAGCGCATCGATGATGTCGCGGCGTCCCCACAATATGCCCATATGCGGGCCGAAGAATTTGTAGGCCGAGCAGATCAGGAAGTCGCAGCCGAGATCCTGCACGTCGACCAGCCCATGCGGCGCGAACTGCACGGCGTCGACATAGACCACCGCGCCGGCCTGTTTGGCGATGGCCGTCAGCGCTTTCACCCGATTGATCGAGCCGGTGAGGTTCGAGGCATAGTTCAGCGCAACGAGTTTTGTCCTGTCGGTAAGCAGAGCGCTGAGCGCCGCCTCCTCGACCTGCCAGCTGTTCTCGTCGAAAGGCAGGAAGCGCACCAAGAGGCCAAGATCTTCGGCCAGTTGCAGCCAGGGCGAGACATTGCCCTCATGATCCATGCGGGTGACGATGATCTCGTCGCCCGGCTTGAAGCCGCGGCCGAGCGTGCGCGACATGTGATAGGTCAGCGTCGTCATATTGGCGCCGATGATGATTTCCTCAGCGCTCGCTGCACCCAGGAAATCGACCATCGCCGCATGGGCGCCGTCGACCACCTGTTGCGCGGCCAGCGTGGTTTCGAAATAACCGCCGAGATTGGCGTTGATGGTGAGGAGGCAGCGCGCCACCGCGTCGGCAACCGCTTGCGGCACCTGCGTGCCGGCCGGATTGTCGAGATAGATGCGCCGGCGGCCCTTGTCGGTCAGGTCCAGCGCCGGAAATTTTCCCCTGACGGCCTCGATCGGAAAATCCATGGCTGTCCCCTTCCCCTTGTCTTTGCTCGGCAATTCCGGCCAAACGGTCTGCTTATGGGCACGGATTGCCGACGCGCTGGTGGATCGCATCCACGCCCTTCTGCATCTCGTCGGTCCAGGTCACATCGGCTGACGACAGCGCCATCTCAAGCTGGGCAATGGTCGTCGCGCCGATGATGCTGGACGTGACGAAAGGCCGGCTGGCGACATAGGCGTTGGCAAACAGCGCCGGCTCGAGGCCGAAGGAGCGCGCCAGCTCATTGTATTCGAGCTGTGCCTCCGCCGCATTCGGCGTCTCGTAGCGCTGGCCGCGGTTGAAGAGCTGCGAGCGCGAACCCTGCGGCCGTGCGCCATGGTCGTATTTGCCGGTGAGATAGCCCTGCGCCAGCGGCGAATATGCGAGAAAGCCGACATCCTCGCGTTCGCAGGCCTCGGCGAGGTTCACCTCGAACGTGCGGTTGACCAGATTGTAGGCGTTCTGCAGCGAAACGACGCGCGGGCCGACGCCCTTGTCGGCCTCGGCAATGAAGCGCATGACGCCCCAGGAGCTTTCGTTCGACAGGCCGAGATGGCGGATCTTTCCTGCCTTCACCAGTTCATCGAAGACAGCCAGCGTCTCGGCGATCGGCGTCTCGCCGGGCGGCGCGCCAACGGCATCGGCACGGCGCGGCACAGCACCCACGCGGGTCGGGTTGGCGCCCCAGGGGATGTCGCGCTCCGGCCAATGGATCTGATAGAGATCGAGATAGTCGGTGCCGAGCTTGGCCAGCGATTTGTCGATGGCGTCAAAGATGTCGGCGCGCACCAGCTTCGACGGGCGGCCGCCACGAAACCAGCTGTTGGCGGTGCGGCCGACCACTTTCGAGGCCAGGATGACCTTGTCGCGGTTGCCCTTGGCCTTCATCCAGCTGCCGATGAACTTCTCCGTCCGCCCCTGCGTTTCCTCTTTGGGCGGGATCGGGTAGAGCTCGGCGGTGTCGATGAAATTCACGCCGCGCTCAAAAGCCAGATCCATCTGCGCGTGGCCATCGGCTTCGGTGTTCTGCTCGCCCCAGGTCATCGACCCCAGGCAGATCTGGGTCACAAGAAGATCGGTCCGACCGAGACGGCGTTTATGCATCGAATTTTCTCCGGCGGGAATTGCGCGGCTACGCGGGAAGGAAGCCGGATCTATAGGGAAAGCGGCGCCGCTCTCCAACCCTTAGCGGACCGACTTTTGCGTGAACCCTGGAAGTCAGCGCCGGACGCCAGCCAAAGCGCGCCGCTTGGCCTCGTCGATCAGCATGTTGGCCACCTGCATGCGGATCATTGCGCGCTGGCGCAGATGCGGCGCGACGCGGTCGGGGTGGTTGGCGAAGGCAAAGCTGCGGCGCATGCGGCCAAGGTCAGCGCTCTTGACGGGATGATCGAGGCCGAGCTCGATGGCGATCGCGTCAGGATCGATCGGCGGCAGCTTCTCCTCGGGCATTGTCTCTTCGCCGGCCAGCGCCAGCTTGGCATGATCGAGAAGGGCCGCAAATTCTACGGCGAGATCGGCTCCCGCCTCGCGATATTCGGCGGCGAACGTTTCGCCCGAGACCTTGATGCGGCCGGAATGAAGCTCGTCGGCCACCGAGAGATAGTCGAACGGGATCGATGGCCGGGCGCTCGTCTCTTCCGCCGCCTCATCCTTGTCGGAGGCAACGAACAGATCGTCGAGCAAGGAAGCGAAATCCCGCTTGGCGCCGATGTCAGCCTCCCCCTCGTTTAAGCGTGCGAACAGAGCCGGTCGCAGCATAGAACCGGCTCGTTAAAAATGAATGCCGCTGATTTTAACCAGTTTAGGCGTTTGCGAGGTTTGGGCGGGCCCGGTTGGCGATGCGCAAGACCCAACAAAAAGCCGGACTGCATCTGCATGCAGTCCGGAAATTCGCCAGGAGTGGCGAGGAAAAGCCGGCCATGTGCCAGCGTCTATGCATACGGTAGGGACGCGCCACAAGTTTCAGCGCATGGGCCAATTGTGCCGAAAAAAATTCGCCTGGCATGGCTGCCATGCAAATGCTGCACTGCACAATCTTCACAAATTTCCTATATTCGGCGCCGTGGAGGATCAACAAGGGGCCGAATCATGGGGTTCTTCACTGAAATGTTTGCCCGTCCGCGTCCGCAGGAGCATCAGCGTTATCGTTCCGCCCTGGCGCTGCTGCACTCGATGAGCAATGCCGACCGCGCCGACATCGGCGTCAAGCCGGCCGATTTCCCGCGCATCGCGCGCGAAATGTCACTGCGTTGAGTAAGCCTTGGCGCTGAACCAGCGTCATACGAGGTTTCCCGGCAGCGGCCGGGAAACCTCGCAACGCGCAATTCGTCAACGATTACCGAGATAGGCGCCCTTGGTCAGCGGCACGCCATTGTGGCGCAGGATGTCGTAGGCGGTGGTCACGTGGAAATAGAAGTTGGGCATGGCGACATGCAGCAGATACTGCATGCCGGGCATCGAAGCCTCGCGCTGGCCAAACTTCAATTCGACCACCCTTTCATCCGAACCATCGAATTCGGCGGCCGAGAATGACGCCAGCAGATCGAGCGTCTTGGTCAGGCGCGCCTGAAGCTCGGCGAAGGTCGCTTCATTGTCTTCGTATTTCGGCACCTCGCGACGGGCCAGCCGTGATGGCGCGCCCTTGGCGTGGTCGGTGGCGACCTGCACCTGCCTGACCAGCGCGTACATGTCGGGCGCCAACCTCGCGGTCAAAAACACCTGCGGGTCGATCTTGCGCTCGGTTGCATTCTGTTCGGCCGCCGACAGCACGCCGGACAGCGCCTTCAGCCTGGCCGAAAACACCGGCACCGAGGCTTCATACATCGATAGTGTCACGTTCAAATCTCCATTGCGGCTGAAGCGCCGACGGCGGGACGTAGCGCCTTCCCGGAGGATTTTTCAAGCGTCACCACGTCGCCGCAATCGATGTGATAGAATCCTGTCGTGGTGGAGATCCCCGATGAGACTTGTCTTTCTGGCAGCGACCGCTTCTTTCTCCCTTGCTGTATCCAGCCAAGCTTTGTTGGCCGATGATGACCCGGCGACCGACGACCAGGCACCTTATGTCGACGACAGGTCGGATGCCGCAGCGGTGGTCCGTTCGCTCTACAGTGCCATCAACCGGCACGAATTCGCCCGCGCCTGGGCTTACTACGGCGATACTAAGCCGGCAAAGGATTTCGACACTTTCGTCAAGGGCTATGACGGCACCGACAAGGTCGACGTGGAAACCGGCGCCATTTCCGATGAAGGTGCCGCCGGCAGCATCTATTACAGCGTCCCGGTGGCCATCCGCGCCACCGACAAGGACGGCAAGGAAGCAGTCTTCGCCGGCTGCTACACGCTGCGCCAGGTCAGCGCTCAGATCCAGGCCCCGCCGTTCCGACCGATCTTTATCGACAAGGGCGCGCTGAAGCCATCCAAGGCCGATTTCGAGGGGGCGCTGCCGCCAAGCTGTGGTGACGGGCCGCCGCCGCCGAAGAAGGACACCGCACTCGAGCAGGTGAAGAAACTGTTCGCCGCCGATTATGGCGATCAGTGTGACAAGCAATTTCTCGGCGAGGAGCCGAACATCTTTTCGATCAAATACAAGGCAAAGGACGCGGCTGCCAGCGATCCCGACAAGGAAACGCGGCTTTTCGAGTTCTACTGCCAAGCGGCAGCCTATAACGCAAGTTCGGTCTACTACATGACCGACGAAGTATCGGGCGTGCGGCAGTTGCAGTTCACCGAGCCCGAAATGGATATCCGTTACGAGAACAATGACAGCGACGGCAAACTGCTGGGCATGGATATCATTGGCTTCCGCACAACCGGCTGGGCGGCCAATTCCGAATATGACGAAGAAGCCAAGACGCTGACCACGTTCAACAAATGGCGCGGCATCGGCGACGCCTCGGACAAGGGGATATACCTGTTCCGTAACGGCGATTTCTCCCTCGTCCAATATGATGTGGACGCGTCTTACGATGGCGAGGAGAACCCGCAGACGGTGGTCGACTACAACACCGCGCCGTAGGGGTCTTAGCAGGAACCGCCGCGCTCAAGCAGTCCTTCACATTCGCCTTCTCGTTTCAGGCCGCGAACGCATCGGCCGGAAGAAGGCGCGAATGTCCTCGACCAGAAGACTCGGTTCCTCCAGCGCAGCGAAATGGCCGCCTCGCGGCATCGATGTCCATCGCTGAACGTCAAAGACCCGCGCCACCCAGGATCGAGGCGGCATCGGCAACTCGCGAGGGAAAAGCGCTACCCCAAATGGCGGCGAAACGCGTTCCAGCGTCTCGAACGCAAGAGGGAACAGTCGATTCTCCTTGTAGAGCCGCAAGGACGAGGTGAGCGCGTTGCTGAACCAATAGAGAGAAACATCCGTAAGGAGCGTGTCCATGCCGAAGGTGCGCTCCACGTCACCGTCGCAATCGCTCCAGCTACGGAACTTCTCGACCATCCAGGCTGCGAGACCGATCGGCGAGTCTGTCAGCGCATAAGCAAGCGTCTGAGGCTTCGTGCCCTGCAGATGGGCATAGGCGCCCTCCGTTGCCGTCCAGGCCGCGGCCTTGTCCAGAAAGGCCTGCTCCTCAACGGTGACTGGTGGCAGACCTGCACCCAAGGGTGGCCGATAGCTCCCGGGAATGTAATTGACGTGGACGCCAAGCACGCTTTCGGAATGGAGCCGTGCCATCCAGGCGGAAACGCCCGCGCCGATGTCGCCTCCTTGGGAAGCGAAGCGGTCGTAGCCGAGCCCGCGCATCAACTGTACCCATAACTTCGCGATGCGGCCGGAATGGAAGCCTGGTTCCGTCGGCGCCTGGGAAAAGCCGTATCCGGGCAAGGAGGGAACTACCACGTGGAAAGCGTCGGCCGGGTCACCACCATGGGCAGATGGGTCTGCCAGCAACGGAATGACGTGTTCCATTTCGATGAACGAGCCGGGCCAGCCATGCGTTATGATCAGCGGCAGCGGCGCCGGTCCGTTGCCTGGCTGGTGGACAAAGTGGACATCTAGGTTGTTCAGCCTCGTCAGATATTGCGGCAGCCGGTTCAGCCGCGCCTCTTGCACTCTCCAGTCGAAGCAGTCTCGCCAGTAATCCGCAAGGCGCTTGATGAACGGCAGCTCGGCCCCATCGCTCCAGCCCGCTTCGCTTAGCGGAATTGGCCATCTTGTTGCGCTAAGCCGGCGCTGGAGATCTTCAAGTTGTTCGTTCGGAATTTGGATCTTGAAGGGGTGGGCGTCCATCGCTGTGCTTCCGATCTGTTGGATCATATCAGCCTACACCTAAGAGGATATCGGTCGAACCATGATTGCCAAAACCAAGGGGCACCTCTGGGCGATATGCCTCAGGGCGCCTTCGACAGCATCCAGTTCAGCGTTTGGCGCCAGTCGACCATGCGGATCGGCGTGCCATGGGTGCCGGTCTCGAACCGGACGAACCGGGTCGGATAGGCTTTCGAGTTCGCAATGATGGAGCGGAAGAAGGCCTCCTGCTTCTCCACGGGAAAGACCGGGTCCTTGCTGCCCTGGCCGAAGAACACCGGCACATGGCGCCTGTAGGCCGGGCTCGACAGGAAACTGTCATCCCATAGCGAGCCGAGCAGCAGCAGCCCGTTGATGCGCCGTCCCGTATCGTTGCGGCCGGCCAGCTTCCAGCACAGCGCACCACCCATCGAGCCACAGGCGACGAAGATTTTCGCGTCCGGCGAGGCCTCGGCATAGTGGCCGATCAGCGCCGCGACCTGGGCCGCGCCCTTGTCGCCGAAATCGGTGAAATCGGGTGAGAGATAGAGGCCGCCATTGCCGGCCATCAGGTTCTTGATTCGGTTGAAGTTGCCGCCGAAGGTGAAGTCGTCGACGCCCTGCTTGCGGCTGCCGCCCTGCCCGTGCAGGTAAAGCACGATGATACCGGCGCCTTCGGTCTTGCCTACGGCGACATGCCTGACATCGCCGGCATCGGTTTTCAGCATCAAATCCCGCTGCACCTTGCGCACGCCGGTGTCGGTATACTTAGCCTGCACGCGCTTTTCCGGCACTTCGTCGCGGTCGTTGATGTCGCGCATCTCGCGATAGTCGATGACGGTGTAGGCGCCTTTGTCCGTGGACGAGAGCGTCGCCGGATAGGCGAAGAGGTCATCCTTGTAGGGTTTTAGTTCGAGGGCGTCGGCGTGAGAGGCGGAGAACAGGAAAAAGAGCGAAATCAGAAGGGCATGGAGCGCGGCTACCCCCCTCTGGCCTGCCGGCCATCTCCCCCTCAAGGGGGGAGATTGGATATCACGCCGCCTTCCGCCAATCTTCAAAGCTGCAGGATAGACGCCGCCATCGAGGCTGCTGATCTCCCCCCTTGAGGGGGAGATGGCCGGCAGGCCAGAGGGGGGTGCGGCGGTACGATTAGCCATACTGCATGGCATGCGTTTTTCGGCTTCGCTTTGTCAATCCTGCAGCACGCCGCCGGCGTCTTCGAGCGCCTCGCGGGTGTCGACGTCGACCGACGCGCCGTCGCCGATCTCGACGTCGATGACATCCAGTCCCTCGGCCTCGACCAGATGGCGGGCGCCGGTGTCGCCCTCGAGGTGAGCGATGCCTCCAAACAGCGCGCGTGGCAGCAGCACCGGATTGCCGCGGCGGCCGTCATGGGCGGCACGCACCACTGAGCGGCCGCCGTCCCTACGGAAGGCCTCGATCAACCGGTCGAGATCGGCCGATGAGATACCCGGCATGTCGCCGAGGACGATCATGGCGCCGGCCGCCTCGGCTCCAACGCGGGCAATGCCGGCTTTTAGAGACGAGGACAGGCCGTCGGCAAAATCCGGATTGTCGGCGAAGATCACGTCGAGGCCCGAGAGCGCGGCGTGCACCCGCTCGCGCTGATGGCCGGTGACGACAACGGTGGCAGAAGCCTTGGAATCGAGCGCCCGTTCAGCGGTGCGGCGCACCAGCGGCTTGCCGTCGAACAGCGCCAAAAGCTTGTTCGGCCCGCCCATGCGGCTGGAGCGACCGGCGGCCAGAAGCACGATCTCGACCTTCAGCCCGGCTCTCGCCGGCAGCGGCTCGCGCGGCTGCGGCCTGGTCGGGATTTCCATCAAGAGGCCGCCAACGCCCATGCCGGCGATGTCCTTGGCGGTGACGTCGAGACCGGCGATCAGCCTGTCGAGCACCCAATCGAAACCGTTCTCCTTGGGGCTGCGGGCGCAACCGGGCGCGCCGATGACGCGCTTGCCGTCCAGCGTGCCCAGCACCAGCAGATTGCCGGGATCGACCGGCATGCCCGCGCGGATCACCGTGCCGCCCGCGCGTTCAATCGCCGCCGGAACGACATCGTTGAAATCGCTCATCGCCGAGGCGCCGAAGATCACCACCATGTCGTTGTCGCGCGCCAGCGCGGCCGCTGCCTCGGCGAGGGGCGCAATTTCATGCGGCGTGCGGCGCTCTGTGGTCAGCCGGCCGCCGGAGCGTGCCAGCCGCGCCTCGGTGACGCGCAGCGTCTTGTCGAGCACGCTGGCCTTGATGCCGGGCAGCACCGTCTGGATGACGCCGATGCGCACCGGCCGATAAGCGTTGACGGCGAAGATCTCGCCACCGGTACAGATTTTCACCACCTTGTCGACCAAAGCCGAGGCGACGGCGAACGGGATGATCTTGACCGTCGCCACCATCTGGCCTTGCTCGACCGGCGCGTGCTGCGCCAGCGTGGCAATGGTGATGGTCGGGTCGACCGTGTTGATAGCGTCGATCATGGCGGCATCGACGGTGAAGACACCGGCTGCCTTGGCATGGAGATTGACCCGGCCGGTCGCGGCGGGTTTTGCCTCGATGTTGCGATGGATCATGCTAGCGGCGATCTTTTCAGCCGCCGCATCTTCGCTCAGATCATCAGCGGTAAGCACCGCCGCGACAATTTCGGTAATGCCGGCTGCTTTCAGCGCCGCCACGTCCTGTGCGCTCAGCGTGTGCGCCTTGCGGAAACGTCGCTCACCCGCCGTGGTGGCATGCGCGAGCACCGCGCCTTCGGCCTGGTCGATTGGAACCGGACCGAATCTCACGCCGCAGCGCCTTTCGATTCCAGCCCGCGCGAGCGAAAGGCGTGGATCGTCTGCGCCAGGATGGCGACGGCGATCTCGGCCGGGCTCGCCGCGCCAATGTCGATACCGATCGGTGCGTGGATGCGGGCGATCTGGTCGGCGCTGGCGCCGAGCGCCAGCAGGCGCTCGACGCGCCTGGCGTGTGTTTTGCGGCTGCCGAGTGCGCCGACATAGAAACAGTTGGCGTCGAGCGCGGCCTTCAGTGCGAAATCGTCGATCTTCGGATCATGGGTGACGGCGGCGAGCGCCGTATAGCTGTCGAGCGGCTGGCGTTTCAGCACATCCTCCGGCCATTCGGCATCCAGGGCTATATCGGGAAAACGGTCCGGGGTGGCGAAGGCGGTGCGCGGATCGACGATCTCCAGGGGATAGCCGGCGATCCTGGCCATCGGCGCCAGCGCCTGACTGATATGGACGGCGCCGACTACCACCAGGCGCGGCTGCGGCAAATGCGCGTTGAGGAAGAAGGTGCGCCCTTCAGCCTCGACCGAACCCGAATTGCCGGTGCGGAAAGCCTTGGCGATCGCTTGCCCGAGATCGCCGGCAACCTGGTCGCCTTCTCGCACGATGCGGTCGCGGCCGTCGCCGAGATCGGTCACCAGGATCGCCGCACGGCGGGCACGGCGTTCGGCATTGAGGGCTTTGAGAGCGTAGGGATCCATGCCTAACCGAGCCGCTCCACATAGACCTTGATGCGGCCGCCGCAGGACAGGCCGACCTGCCAGGCGGTTTCGTCGGCAACGCCGAACTCCAGCATCTTCGCTTTCCCCGAGTCGATGACGTCCATCGCCTCGCTCACCACGGTACCCTCAACGCAGCCGCCCGAGACCGAGCCGTGAAAATTGCCTTCGGCGTCGATGACCAGATGACTGCCGGCCGGCCTCGGCGCCGAACCCCAGGTCTCGACCACAGTGGCGATGGCGACATCCTTGCCGTCCTTCATCCAGCCTTCCGCGATGATCAAGGGGTCGCGGGCCTCATCGAGATAGATGCTGTTGTCCATGATCGCTTGCCTCAAAGTCTGTTTTTCTCTGGGAGCCTGTTTTTCGGAATCCAATATGGCTATGCGGCGCGCCTGACACCAGCGTCCAGCCAGCGACGCGGATCGACCGAAGCGGCCGATTTCTTGTCCAGCGAGGCGCAGAGGTCGGCCAGCGCATCGAGATTGTGCACCGAGCGGAACTCGTCGACATGAGGCAGCATCGCTCTGACGCCGCGGGCCCGCGCCTCGAAGCCGCCAAAGCGCAGAAGCGGGTTGAGCCAGATCAGCCGCCGGCAGGATTTGTGCAGGCGATCCATTTCTTGCGACAGGCCGGAAACATCGTCGCGCTCCAAACCGTCGGTGATTAAAAGCACCACCGCGCCCTGCCCGAGCACGCGGCGTGACCAGTGCTTGTTGAACTCCGCCAGCGTATCGCCGATGCGGGTGCCGCCCGACCAGTCCTTGACCGCCGCCGAGCAGTCGGCAAGGGCGGCATCGGGGTCGCGATGGCGCATCTGCCGCGTGAGATTGGTCAGCCGCGTGCCGAAGACGAAGGTGTGCACGCGCCGCCGTTTTTCGGTCAGCGCATGCAGAAAGTGCAGGAAGATGCGCGTGTACTGGCTCATCGAACCGGAGATATCGGCGAGAACCACCAGCGGCGGATGCACTTCGCGGGCTGAGCGGAATTTCGGCAGGATCAGTTCGCCGCCGGTGCGCGCGGCCGAGCGCATCATGGCGCGTGGATCGATACGGCGGCCATGCAGGTCTGCCTTGAAGCGTCGGGTACGGACCATGTCGAACGGCAGCCGCAGCCGGGCAATCGCCTTCTTGGCGTCTGCCATCTCGTCGGCATTCATCTGGGCAAAGTCCTTGCCGCGCAGCACTTCATTCCCGGAGAAGGTTAGCCGGGCGTCGACTTCGATCTCCGGGATTTCCCTGACCGGCCGATTCTTCTCGTGGCCTTCGAACATGGCCTGGCTGACACGGTTTTCTGCCGCGCGCGGCTTTTGCTTCTCCCTGGTGTCAGGAGCCACCGGCGAGAACATCGCCAGAAGTTTCTCGATCAGCTCGCGCGATTTCCAGAACAGCCGGAAGGCTTCGTCGAAAACAGGGTGATCTTCGTGCCGCGACACAAGCACGGCATGCAGCGTCCAGTAGAAATCGTCGCGCGAACCGATGCCGGCGGCCAGCACCGCCTCGATCGCATCCTTGACCGAAGCCGGCCCGACGCGCATGCCCGCTTTGCGCAAGGTACGGGCGAAATAGACGATGTTGTCGGCGATGCGCCCGTCTTCCGTCGCCTCTCTGGGTTCGGGCGCCTTCACTTGCCCTACTCCGCCGCCGCCAGCTCGGCCTTGACCTCGTCGAGGATACGCCGGCCCTCGCCCGCGCCGATGCGGGCAATGTCGTCCTGGTATTTCAGCAAAACGCCGATCGTGTCGGAGACGGTTTCGGGATCGAGCGCCACCTTGTCGAGTTCGGTCAGCGCGCCGGCCCAGTCGATGGTCTCGGCAACGCCCGGCGCCTTGAATAGTTCGACTTGGCGCAGCTTCTGGATGAACGACACCACTTCGGCCGAAAGCCGGCTGTTGGCCTGCGGCACCTTGCGCCGCACGATCTCCAGCTCGCGCTCGGCATTGGGATAGTCGACCCAGTGATAGAGGCAGCGCCGCTTCAGCGCGTCGTGGATTTCGCGCGTGCGGTTGGTGGTGATGATGACGATCGGCGGTTCCTCCGCCTTGATCGTGCCGAGCTCGGGCACCGTCACCTGGAAATCGGACAGGATTTCGAGCAGGAATGCTTCGAAAGCCTCGTCGGTGCGGTCGAGCTCATCGATCAGGAACACCGGGGCCGCACCCGCCTTGCCGGTCAGCGCATCGAGCACCGGCCGGCGGATCAGGTATTTTTCGGAAAAGACATTGCGCTCCATGTCGGAGCGGTCGACCGAGCCTGCCGCCTCCTCCATGCGGATCTCTATCATCTGCGCGGCGTAATTCCACTCATAGACAGCGGACGAGACGTCGAGCCCTTCATAGCATTGCAGGCGGATCAGCCGGCGGCCGAGTGCCTGCGCCAGCACCTTGGCGATCTCGGTCTTGCCGACGCCGGCCTCGCCCTCGAGGAAGAGCGGCCGCTGCATGCGCAGCGACAGGAACAGCACGGTGGCCAGCGAGCGGTCCGCGACATAGTCCGCGCCGGTCAGGAGATCGAGCGTTTCGTCGATCGTCCGCGGCGCGGGGCGCGGTTTCAGCTCGGTCATTCTTTCTCCGTTGCCGCCTCTGCCCCGCTTTGCAGCACGTGGTAGTCGCGGGCGTGGTAGATCAGCGGCCGCAAATTATCGCCCATGCGCAGGCCTGTCACCTTGCCAAAAAGCACACGATGGGTGGCCAGATCCTTGGTGTCGATCAATTCGCAGTCGAACACGGCGAGAGCGCCCTTCAGGGTAGGCGCGCCCGTCGATATGACGTCCCACTCGCCGAGCCCGAAACGCTCATCGGCCGACAGGCCGGTCAGGCCTGAAAACGCCACCGATAGCGGCTGCTGGTGCGAAGCCAGGGTGTTCAGCGCAAACCGGCCGTTTTGCACGAACAGCTCGTTCTTGGCATTCTCGCGGTTGAGACAGACGAGAACCGTCGGCGGCGTGTCCGACACCGAACAGGCCGCAATCACCGTCGTGCCGCGTTTGCCGGCGGGCCCGTCGGTGGCCACCACATGGACGTGGCCGGCAAAATGCGCCATCGCGTCGCGATAGGCCTGAGGCCCTATGTCGTTCAACTTCAACACCGATGATTTTCCATAAGCGGGAATCCAAGCGTTATATATGGCGGCACACAATAGGCCACAAGCGAAGTGGTTGACGCCAATCCGCAAATTCCCGTGTTGCGCCTGGGGCGGGCAGCCTTTAGGTCTTGGCGGAAGAGACGCTGGAAGCATGCGACCGGCACGGAGGAATTCGTCGTCAGAATGCAACCCCCAACAGCTGTAATAGCGGCACTGCTCTGGCTGCTGCCGGCAAGCGCCGGCGCGCAGACTTTGCTTGTCGGCGTCGCCGCACCCCTGTCCGGTCCGTCGGCGATACTTGGCAAGCAGATCGAGGCGGGTGCTGCCCTGGCAGCAGAAGCCAACGGCGCCGAGATCAGGACGGTCGACGATGCCTGCACCGCCGATGGCGGGGCTGCCGCCGCCAGGGAATTCGCCGCTGCGAAGGCCGATATCGTCGTCGGCTTCCTCTGCACCGAGGCGATCCAGGCGGCGCTGCCGATCCTGAAGGACGCCAACATACCGGTCATCACCGTTGGCGTGCGCACCGAAAGCCTGACCGACCGCCGCGCCAAAACCGGCTGGCCGGTCTACCGGCTGGGCCCGCGCGGCGATGACGAGCGCAATGCGGTGGCCGCCATCCTGACCCGGCTGTGGCAGAGCGAATTGTTCGCCATCGTCGATGACGGCACCATCTATGGCCGCGAAATCGCCGAGACGCTGCGCGCAGCGGCCGAACAGGCGGCGCTGAAGCCGGTCTTCACAGACACCTTCCGGCCCCAGCTCGACAACCAGATCGGGCTGATCGGCCGGCTGAAGAAGGCGGGCGCTACGCATGTCTTTGCCGGTGGCGACGGCGACGACATCGCCATTATGGGCCGCGACGCCGGCCAGCTCGAGGCCGGCATCGTCTTTGCCGGCGGCGAGAATTTGCGCACGCCACCCGGCGATGTGCCTTACGCCGTCGGCACGCTGATGATCGCGCCGCCGGAATGGGCCGATGTCGCCGATCCCAAGGTGCTGGCGGCGTTTACGGCCAAAAACATCGCGCCGGATGGCTATGCCCTGCCGGCCTATGCGGCGGTGGAGATTGCCAAGGCGGCCTCCGCCGCGCCCGAGACCTCGGGCAAGGGGCTGGCCGACGCGCTAACGGGGCATGATTTCACCACCGCGATCGGTCCGCTGCGTTTCGACGACAAAGGCGATCTGAGCCAAAACCTCTATCGCGCCTTCCGCTTCGACGGGACGCGTTTCGTGCCGGCGGAGACGAATTGATGTTTCGCACCGGGCCGCGCAATCTGATCACCGATGTCGCCGGCTTGCGCGTCGGCAACGCGTCGGATGCCAGGCTGAAATCGGGCGTCACCACCGTATTGTGCGACGAACCGGCTGTCGGTGGCGTGCAGATCCTCGGCGGCGCGCCGGGCACGCGCGAGACCGATTTGCTCGAACCGCACAATTCCATCGAGGCGGTTCATGCCGTCGTGCTTTCGGGCGGTTCGGCCTTCGGCCTCGACGCCGCGTCGGGCGTGCAGGCGGCGTTGCGTGAAAAAGGCATTGGCGTCGATGTCGGCGGCTTTCGGGTGCCGATCGTGCCGGCGGCGATCCTGTTCGACCTGCGCAATGGCGGCGACAAGGGTTGGGGCCGTTATCCTCCCTACCGCGACCTCGGCTACGAAGCCGCCCAGGCGGCAACAGTCGACTTTGCGCTCGGCACAATCGGCGCCGGCACCGGGGCGCTGAGTTCCGGGCTGAAGGGCGGCCTTGGCTCTGCCTCGACTGTGCTCGACAGCGGCGTCACCATCGGCGCACTGGCCGCCGCCAACCCGACCGGCTCGGTAACGATCGCGCGGACCCGCTATTTCTGGGCAGCACCCTTCGAGATCGGCGATGAATTCGGAGGCCTCGGCTATCCCTCGCCGATGCCGGACGACGCCAGGCGGATCCTATTGAAATACCGCGACAAGCGTGTCGGTGGACAAGCCGAGGCCGGTGGCAACACCACCATCGCCGTCATCGCCACCGATGCCGTGCTGACCAAGGCGGCAGCCAAGCGGCTGGCCATTTCAGCGCATGACGGCTTCGTGCGCGCCATCTGGCCGGTGCACACGCCGGCCGACGGCGATCTGGTGTTCGCGCTGGCGACGGGCAAGAGCGGCATAGAACTCAGCGCCGACGATGCCGTCGATTTCTTTGCCGCCGCCGGCGCCACCATGGCGCGCGCCATCAGCCGCGGCATCCATGCCGCGACGCCGGCCGATGGCGATCTGTTTCCGGTGTGGTCGTCGCGCTGACTTTCAGTCAGGTCGGGTCGGACTCCTCTTCCTCGAAGCTGACCGCGACATCCGAATTCGCCGACAGCCAGACTTTCTGGCCCTCGACCTCGGCAAGCAGGCTCAAGGGAATGTAGTGGTGATGCCCCTGATGGGCGCCCTCGCCGCTGTCGGCCTTGGTCAACTTGATCCGCTCGCCATCGACCCTGTCGACGGTGCCGATGTGAACGCCGTCGGCGCCGACCACTTCCATATGCTCGCGAATCTTGCTGGCCTCAGTCATGGGGTGTTCTCCTTTTGAAAACGATCGACGATAACAAACAGAGGCGAAATTGGATGCATCGCCTTTTGAATAGCACGATGTTTTGACTGTCTCGTGATAGGGAACGATCGAACCAAGGCAGGCGGAGCGGAACCCCGATGCGAAATCTCGTCCTGATTGGCGTTTGCCTGCTGGTCCATCTGGCATCCGCCATGGCCGCCCGAGCGGGCGATGTCGCCGAGCTTGAAATCCTCGGCTTCAGCAAGGATGGCAGCGTCTTCGCCTTCGAGGAATATGGTGTGGCAGACGGTTCGGGCTTTCCCTATGCCAATCGCTACTACATCAACACCGCCGACGACACGTTCCTGAAGGGCACGCCAATCCGGGTCCGGCTAGAGGATGAGACCGCCTCGCTCGAGACGGCCCGTCAGCAAGCCAGGCAAAAAAGCGAAGCAATCATTGCCCAGGCCGAGCTTACCGCCAACCGCGGCATCACCGCCGGCTTCAACCCGGTGACCGAATTGTCGGCCGACCCGTTCCGCATGGTGGTCAACCCACGGCCGATCTTTTCGCCGGTCGACCCGCCGCTGGAATTCCGGCTGGACGAGATCGGCATGAATGACACCGAAAGCTGCCAGAGCCAGGGCGAGGTCAACGGTTTTCGCCTGCTGCGGATCGAGGCCAGTGATGGCGGCCGGACCCATCTGCTGCATGAGGATAAATCGATCCCGAAAAGCCGTGGCTGCCCGAACGGCTACAGGATCGGCGCGGTGCAGACGTTCTCGATGGACAGCATCAGCGCCTATGCGGTGCTGATCGCGGTGCGCCAATACGGCTTCGAAGGACCGGATTTTCGCTGGATCGCCGTGACCGGACGCCTGTGACATCGCTCGATCAATCCAGTTGGCGCAAGCGCGCCGGAAATCGCGTCAGCCGCGCCATACCATCGACGGGCGCGGCGCTTGTCGGCGCCTTGCTGTGGGCGATGGCCATGGGCGCCAGCGCGCTGACCGGCCTTTGGCTCGACAATTGGGAGACCCCGGAAAAGATCCGCTTCGTCGCCCTGCTGTTTGCGACCGGCGCGGCATTGGCCTTTCCCGTCGGGTTGTTCGCGGCGCGGCTGGTCTCGCTCGACCGGCACTGGGAGGTGGCTTTCGCCGCCGCCTTCGTCTGCCTGCTTGCCACGACGCTCGCCTTCACCGGCGGGTTGTTTGCGCTGCAATACCGCTCCTATTATGCCGAATGGCACGCGGAGGCCTTCACCGCCCGGTGGGCGTTCGAACTGGTCTTCACCTCGCTGACGGCGCTCTACCAGTTCGTGGTGCTGGGTATCAGGCTCTATTTTCCGCTCGGATTCATCGCGCTTGCCGCCGCCAGCGCGTGGTTTGCACGCCAGCAGCGTTGAGCATTCGGTCCGCCTCTGATAGGAGGCGCACTTAACCACCGACACATCAGGACTGACGGATGATCCCTCGCTATTCCCGGCCGGAAATGGTCGCCATCTGGTCGCCGGAAACCCGCTTCCGCATCTGGTTCGAAATCGAGGCCCATGCCTGCGATGCGCTGGCTGAGCTCGGCGTCATCCCCAAGGAAGCCGCCAAGACCATCTGGGAAAAAGGCGGCGCCGCCCAATTCGACGTCGGCAAGATCGACGAGATCGAGGCCGTCACCAAGCACGACGTCATCGCATTTCTGACCCATCTCGCTGAATTCGTCGGACCGGATGCGCGTTTCATCCACCAGGGTATGACCTCGTCGGATGTTCTCGACACCTGCCTTGCGGTGCAGCTCAGCCGCGCCAGCGATATCCTGCTGGCCGACCTCGACGGCCTGCTCGCCGCGCTGAAGCGCCGTGCCTTCGAGCACAAGGACACCGTCACCATCGGCCGCAGCCACGGCATCCATGCCGAGCCGACCACGTTCGGCGTCAAGCTGGCGCAGGCCTATGCCGAGTTCTCACGCTGCCGCGAGCGGCTGGTGCACGCACGGGAGGATATTGCCACCTGCGCTATCTCCGGCGCGATCGGCACCTTCGCCAACATCGATCCCTATGTCGAAGAACATGTGGCGAAAAAGCTTGGGCTGAAGCCGGAGCCGGTGTCGACGCAGGTCATCCCTCGCGACCGCCATGCCATGTTCTTTGCCACGCTCGGCGTCATCGCCTCGTCGGTCGAGCGGCTGGCGACCGAGATCCGCCATCTGCAGCGCACCGAGGTGCTGGAAGCGGAAGAGTATTTTTCGCCGGGCCAGAAGGGCTCGTCGGCAATGCCGCACAAGCGCAACCCGGTGCTGACCGAAAACCTCACCGGCCTTGCGCGCATGGTGCGCTCCATGGCCTTGCCGGCGATGGAGAATGTCGCGCTCTGGCACGAGCGCGACATTTCGCATTCCTCGGTCGAGCGCATGATCGGCCCGGACGCCACGATAACACTCGATTTCGCGCTGTCGCGGTTGACCGGCGTCATCGACAAATT
Source organism: Mesorhizobium sp. M0052 (assembly GCF_040323255.1). Classification (NCBI taxonomy): domain Bacteria; kingdom Pseudomonadati; phylum Pseudomonadota; class Alphaproteobacteria; order Hyphomicrobiales; family Phyllobacteriaceae; genus Mesorhizobium; species Mesorhizobium sp. M0052. The sequence continues at coordinate 175,129 of NZ_JAMYUS010000009.1, forward strand.
GCTGGTCTATCCCGACAACATGCTGAAGAACATGAACAAGTTCCGTGGCCTTGTGCATTCGCAGCGCGTGCTTTTGGCGCTGACGCAAGCCGGCGTCAGCCGCGAGGACGCCTACCGCCTGGTGCAGCGCAACGCCATGAAGGTATGGGAACATGGCGCTGATTTCCTTGAGGAATTGTTGGCCGACAAGGAAGTCATCGCAGCGCTGCCCGAAGCCGAGATCCGCGAGAAATTCGACCTGGGCTATCACACCAAGCATGTCGACACGATCTTCAAGCGGGTTTTCGGATAGGATCTTCCATGCGGCTGGCTGTCCTTTCCGACATCCATGGGAACCTGCGCGCGCTTGAGGCGGTTCATGCGCAGATCAAAGACGCTTCTCCCGACTAATCGTCAATCTGGGCGATTGTCTTTCCGGGCCGCTATGGCCGGAAGAAACCGCGCAATATCTGATGGCGCAGAATTGGCCGACCGTGCGCGGCAATCACGACCGTGTGCTGGTCGAGCCGCCTGCTTCCGGGTTGGAAGACGTCGATGCTTTCACTCACCAACGCCTGTCCCAGGCGTCATTGACCTGGCTCTCGGCATTGCCGGTCGCCCTGTCGCCTGCCCAGGACATCCTGCTTTGCCATGGCAGCCCCAGTGACGACGACGTGTTCCTGCTCGAGGAAGACGGAGGCAGCCACTTCCACCCGTCCAATGAAAAGCAGATCAGGCACAAGCTGGGCAGCGCCGGCGCCGGGCTGACCTTGTGCGGCCATACACATACGCCGCGCGTTGTGCGCTTGTCGGACAACCGGACAATCCTCAATCCCGGCAGCGTCGGCGTCCAGGCATTCCCCGGCCTGACCGTGACCGGCAGTCCGCATGCCCGCTACGCCCTCACTACGCGCAAGGACGGACAATGGTCGTTCAGCCATCACGTGGTCAATTATGACTGGACCGAAGCATCCGGCCGCGCCACGGCGACCGGATTCGACAACTGGGCGCACGGGCTGCTGACGGGCTACGCCGCCGGCTCGGTGTAGGACCCGAACCGCCGCTCAGCCTGCGGTGCCCGGCACGGTGCGGATAACCGTGCCCCACGGATCTTCACGGCTCGTTTCCTCGGTTGTCTTGTCCGAGCGCATCTCGACCCAGGCCAGCCCTGAGCGGGACGGATCGCGGCGCCCGGCGCCGGCGCTGTGCCACGAATTGCCACCGATATGATGGTGGTAGCCTCCCGACGACAGGAACACCGCCTGCCCTCCATACTTAGCGACCGTGTCGAAGCCAAATTCGTCGTGCCACCAGGCCTCGGCATCTTCCGGCCGGCCGACGCGCAGATGTACATGGCCGATAATGCTGTTTTGCGGCGCGCCCTGCCAGCCGGCGTCACCGGCCGGCACGCTGCCAACCACGGCGGCCAGATTCAGCCGCTCGGTCGCCATGGCGATCTTGTCGCCGTTCCACTTCCACTCCTGCGGCAGACGGTCCCTATAGATTTCAATGCCGTTGCCTTCGGGGTCGGTCAGATAGAGAGCCTCGCTGACCAGATGGTCGGAGGCGCCCTCGATGCGGATCTTGTTGGCGGCGGCATGGTTTATCCAACGGCCGAGATCGGCGCGGCTGGGCAGAAGGAAAGCGGTGTGGAAAAGGCCGGCGCTGCGCGGATCGTCGGGCTTGGCCGCTGCGTCAGGCTCGATGACCAGCAGCGGGCGCTCGGCAGCGCCCAGCGTGATGGCGCCATCGGCGCGGCTCAATTCCTGCAGGCCGACAACAGCCCGGTAGTAATCGGCAAGTCCTTCGGCGTCGCGCGCCTTCAGGCCCACGCGTGACACGCTGACGGGGGTCGTCGCGGCAAAAGGCAGTTCGCTCATAAGACTCTCCGTTCAGCGCGTTATCCCTAGGGCGCGCCACCAGCCTATTGTTGTTGTCCATCTCTCCCCGCCTCAAATCGTCGATCCTGGTCGTTCACACAAGATGGAAAGAATCGAACAGGTTGTTCACGATTGTGATGCACCGCATGCGTCAGCGCGGGTTGCACGAGACACGGCCGCTCGCTATCTCAGCGCCATGAAAGTCAAAGACGCAGATATTCTGATCGTGCCGGGCTACACCAATTCCGGCCCCGAACACTGGCAGACACGCTGGCAGTCGAAACTATCGACGGCGCGTCGGGTCGAACAGGCGGAGTGGTCGAAGCCGGTGCGCGAGGACTGGACGGCGAGCGTGGCGAACGCTGTCAACGAGGCCGAGCGGCCGGTGGTGATCGTTGCCCATTCGCTCGGTGTGGCGGCCGCGGTGCAGGCCATTCCGCAGTTCAGGAAGCCGGTCGCCGGCGCGTTTTTTGTCGCGCCGCCCGACGTCGCCAACCCGGAGATAAGGCCGCGTCACCTGATGACCTTTGGCCCCTATGCGCGCGAACCGCTGCCCTTCCCGTCCATCGTCATCGCCAGCCGCAACGATCCGTTCTGCGCCTTCGAGGTTGCCGAGGACATTGCCGGCGCCTGGGGTTCGCTGTTCATCGATGCCGGCGAAACCGGTCACCTCAATGAGGATGCCGGCTTCGGCCCTTGGCCGGAAGGGTCGATGACCTTCGCCAAGTTCCTGACCGACCTCAAGGCCTGACCGGGCAAGGCACAACGCCTCAGCCCTTTATCGAATCGTTCATGCTTTTGATGAGTGTCTTTGCGCCGAGCGAAATCAGCGCATGGTCCGAGCCCATCGCCAGCAGCCGGTAGCCCATCGCCACGACGCGGCCGGCAATCGCCGGCTCAACGACGTAGATTGCCGCATGCTTGCCCGCCTTGCGCGTCCGCTCGGCGATGGAGGTGACGGTTTCCATCATGCTTTCCAGCGTCGAATTGACGGTGGCGCCATTCGACCAGGCGATGGAGAAATCCGATGGGCCGAGGAAGATGCCGTCAATGCCCGGCGTGTCGAGGATGCCGTCCAGCGCATCGAGTGCGGCGCGCGTTTCGACCATGGCAAAGGCCATGGTGCGTTGATTGGTGTCGCGCAGCCATTCGGCGTGGTCGCCTTTGCCATGGCGCGGAAAAGCATAGGTCGGGCCCCAGGAGCGCTCGCCCATCGGCGGATATTTCATCGCCGCGGCAAAGAGTTTTGCATCGGCCACCGAATTCACCATCGGTGCAATCACCGCCTCGGCACCGAAATCGAGGGCGCGGCTGGCCATGTCGAAGCGGCCGACCGGAATGCGCACCAGCGCCGGCTTGTTGGCGGCCAGCACCGGCACCAGGCCGCGCAAGACCGAGTCTTCGTGGTGTCCGCCATGCTGCATATCGAGGGTGACGGCGTCAAAACCCTGCTTGGCGATGATTTCGACCGTCAAAGCGTCCGGAACGCCGGACCAGGCGGTGAACAGCGTTTCATCCGCCGCCAGGCGTGACTTCAGGGACATGGGTGCTTTCCTCGTTGGGTAGAGCCTTGTAACAGGCCTACGCGCAGTTTCAGCCGGAAAAGGCTGAACAGGCAAAGAAAAACCGCCCGGCTGGACCGGGCGGTCGATTGGTCCAGCGCTACTCGCTCTAGGTGTTCTTGATCTGCTCGATCGCCTGCGCCATCAGTTCGTCCATGGTGCGGCGGATCTGGTGATCCGACTGGTCGACGCCGGCGGCGTCGAAATCCTTGCGGATCTTGCGGAATACGTCGTGATCGCCAGCTTCCTCGATGTCGGAAACCACAACTTCCTTGGCATAGGCGTCGGCGTCAGTGCCGGACTTGCCCAGCTTTTCGGCTGCCCACAGGCCAAGCGCCTTGTTGCGGCGTGCCGAAGCCTTGAAGCGAAGTTCTTCGTCGAAGGCGAATTTGCGCTCAAAACCCTCTTCGCGGTCTTTCATGCTGCTCATGGCTTCCCTCCGATGAAATCGATTCGCGTTGATGATGGATATGTGTGCTGCCGCAGCACAAACCAAAAGGGCGCGGGCCGGTCAATATGCTACATCGCTTGCTGCGCTGCGGCATTTCATTCCTGAAAGCGGTCGATGGAAAGGATTTGCCGATTGAGCAAACGCTGTGATTGGGATAGACCCGGCATTGAACCCCACCCGTCGCCGCACCAATTTAGGCAGACGGACAGGAACTGGTCGCTTGCCGCCTGCCCGCAAATCCAGAGAAAAATCAGATGAAAAATCGCCGCCGCATTTATGAAGGCAAGGCCAAGATCCTCTATGAGGGACCGGAACCGGGCACACTTATCCAGTTCTTCAAGGATGATGCGACCGCATTCAACAAGAAGAAACATGAGGTCATCGACGGCAAGGGTGTGCTCAACAACCGCATTTCCGAGTACATCTTCAACCATCTGAACCGCATGGGCATTCCGACCCACTTCATCCGCCGGCTCAACATGCGCGAGCAGTTGATCAAGGAAGTCGAGATCATTCCGCTCGAAGTGGTGGTGCGCAATGTCGCCGCCGGCTCGCTGTCCAAGCGCCTCGGCATCGAGGAAGGCACCGTTCTGCCGCGCTCGATCATCGAATTCTATTATAAGGCCGATGCGCTCGACGATCCGATGGTGTCGGAAGAGCACATCACCGCTTTCGGCTGGGCAAGCCCGCAGGAGATCGACGACGTCATGGCGCTGGCCATCCGCGTCAACGACTTCCTCTCCGGCCTGTTCATGGGTGTCGGCATCCAGCTCGTCGATTTCAAGATCGAATGCGGCCGCCTGTTCGAGGGCGACATGATGCGCATCGTCGTTGCCGACGAGATCTCGCCGGATTCGTGCCGGCTGTGGGACGTGGCAACGCAGGACAAGCTCGACAAGGACCGTTTCCGCCGCGATATGGGCGGCCTCGTCGAAGCCTATCAGGAAGTTGCCCGCCGCCTTGGCATCATGAACGAGAACGAGCCGCCGCGCCCGACCGGCCCGGTGCTCGTCGCCTCGACCGATGGCCTCAAAGGCAAGCCGCACTAAGTCTTCATTTCTTGACGCAATTCCGGACGGAAAACCGCTTCAGACTTTTCCTGGAATTGCTAAGTCTTCGAACAGGAACCTGTCCAGCATGATCAAGGCCCGCATCACCGTCACCCTCAAGAACGGCGTGCTCGACCCGCAGGGAAAAGCCATAGAGCACGCTCTGTCCGGACTGGGGTTCGGCGGCGTCGGCCAGGTGCGGCAGGGCAAGGTCTTCGACCTCGAGCTCTCAGAGACCGACAAGGCCAAGGCTGAAGCCGATCTGAAAGCCATGTGCGACAAGCTGCTGGCGAATACGGTGATCGAGAATTACGCGGTGGAGATCGCTTGATATGAAATCAGCTGTCGTTCTTCTCCCCGGCCTCAACCGCGACCGCGACATGATTGCGGCGCTGACCAAGATCTCTGGGCAGGCGCCGGCGACCGTCTGGCAGACCGACACCGAAATCCCTGATGTGGACCTGATCGCCATTCCCGGCGGCTTCTCGTTCGGCGACTATCTGCGTTGCGGCGCCATTGCCGCGCGCATGCCGGTCATGCGGGCGGTGGCGGAAAAGGCGGCCAAGGGCGTCATGGTCATCGGCGTCTGCAACGGGTTCCAGATTCTGGTGGAAGCCGGCCTTTTGCCTGGCGCGCTGATGCGCAATGCTTCGCTGAAATTCGTTTGCCGTGAGGTGAAGCTGCAGATCGCCAACGCCAACACCATGTTCACCCGCCGCTATCAGCCGGGCCAAATCATCCGCACGCCGGTTGCGCATCATGACGGCAATTATTTCGCCGATGCCGACACGCTTGCGCGCCTCGAGGGCGAAGGACAGGTTGTGTTCCGCTATGCCGAAGGCACCAATCCCAATGGCTCGATCAACGACATTGCCGGCATCATCAGCGAGAAGGGCAATGTGCTCGGCCTGATGCCGCATCCGGAAAACCTGATCGAGGCCGCGCATGGCGGCAGTGACGGCCGGGCGCTGTTCGAAGGCGCACTCGGCATCGCCGCCTGATATCTCTTCGAATTCCTTTCAAAACGCGGGGGCGGTTGACCATGAGACTGACGATTGTTCGCCTAGGTCTCCTGGCTGCTGCCGGCTTGGCGTTGGCGTCCTGCCAGTCCAGCCCGAAGAGCGCGCCGGTCCCCACGGGCAAGAGCGCTTCGCTGCTGGCCATGGAACAGGTAGCGATATCGGCCCACAAATGCTGGATCGCCAGCAAGGATCCCGCCTTCAAATCCTATCAGATGGCCAATGAGCTGAATTCGTTCAGCGGCACGCCCCGCTTCCTGCTGGTGCCGGCCAAGCATTATGGCGGCAAGCCGCTGCTGGTCGTCCAGGCGCAAGGCAATTCCAGCCGCGTCGACGTGTTCGGTCCGCTGATGGACGATCCGCTCGGCGCGCGCATCGGATCCGACATTGCGCGCTGGCAAACGGGCAACCCCTCCTGCAACGCGGCCGCCTGACGCCATGGGCCGCTTCCTGCAGTTTGCGGGATTGATCATCGGTCTGGCCGGGCTTGTCCTGCAAGCGTGCATCACCATCCCGGCATCGATGGAAGCCGGCCGCAGTTTTCTCGGCTCCATCGTCTTTCTGTTCAGCTTCTTCACCATCCTGACCAACATCGGTGCAGTGCTGGTCCATGTCTCGCTGCTGTCGCCTTCGGGCTACGCCTGGCTGCCGGCCTTTGCCGGGCCGCGGATGCGGGCGGGCGTGGCGGCTTCCATCGCCCTGGTCTTCATCGTCTACGCGACAGTTCTGGCGCAGCTCTGGCAGCCGCAGGGGCTGTTCCTGCTCTGTGACGTGCTGCTGCACTATGTGACGCCGGTGCTGTTCGTGCTGTGGTGGCTTGTTGCAGGCGCTGACGGCAGGACACGCTGGAGCGACATTTCGTGGTGGATGGCCTATCCGATCGCCTATCTCGCCTATGCGCTGGCGCGCGCACCGATCGCAGGCGAAGTGCCCTACCCGTTCCTCGACGTTGCGAAAAACGGCGCGGCCAACGTCGCCCTTGCGGCGCTGGCCGTCACCGGTGTTTTCCTGGTGCTGTGCATCCTCGCCGTGCTTGCCGATAAGGGCGTCTCACGCCTCAGGGCTCCGCGCACCCGTCGTTGACGAACCGGCTCCGGGTCAGTCCCAGAGCCGTCGGATCCCTTCACGGTAGGCGTCGCCACGCGAAACACCGATATCCCTGAGCTGCTCGTCGGTCATTTCCAGCAAGGCCAGGCGGCCGCGACGGCGCTCGATCAACGCTTCGATCCATCGCGCCAGCGATCTGACCACATGCACGATCCGGCCGACAAAGCCTCGCCGGCTGGACGGCCCGACCAATTCAATGCCCGCGCAGCGGATTGTCTCGATTGTATCCATTGTTTTTCTGCCAACCTTGCAAATTGTACCCATCTTGGTACGGTTCTGATATGCATTGACACCCGATCTGGTGCAATATACAGAATTGTCACCATGACAAATTGGCTCCCTGACCTCACCATCGGTTCCGGCCCGCTTTACCAGCGCCTTGCCGACAGCATCGAGTCGGACATCGACAAGGGCGTTATCGATGCCGGGGCAAAATTGCCGCCGCAGCGCGATCTCGCCTATGACATCGGCACGACGGTCGGCACGATCGGCCGGGCCTATCAGCTGCTGCGCGAACGCGGGCTGGTGAGCGGCGAAGTCGGACGCGGGACCTATGTGCTGGCGCAGCAATCGGAAGCGGCGTCACCCGAATTCGCCGAGCCGGCCGTGCAAGGCACGCGCTATGTCGATGCACCGCCCGGCAAGCTGCGTTTCGACAGCACTGCCGCGCCCGACATCGGCCAGGGCGCCATTGTCGCTGACATGCTCTCGCGCACGGTGCAGGATCACCCGCACGAGATTTCGAGCTACACCAGGGATTTTCCGGAGCGCTGGTTCGAGGCCGGCGCCCGCTGGCTGTCGCGCAATTCGTTCCGTCCGGCGGCCGACACCATCGTTCCCACGCTTGGCACACATGCCGCGGTGATGGCGGCGATTGCGGCACTGACCACACCGGGCGACTATGTCGCCTTCGAGCACCTCACCTATTCGCAGATCGCCCGCAGCGCCGGGCTGATCGGGCGGCGCATAGCACTGGTGGCATCGGACGAAGAAGGCCTCGATCCCGAGGATTTCGAACGCGTCTGCGCGCAAAAGCACCCGAAGATGATCTTCCTGATGCCGACGGTGCAAAACCCGACGCTGGCGATCCTGTCGGTTTCGCGCCGCGAGGCGATCGCTCGTGTCGCGCGCGCGTACAATGTCATCGTCATCGAGGACGATCTCTATGGCGGCCTGACCGAAGATCCGACGCCGCTCATCGCCGAATATGCACCCGAGCGCACCATTGTCGCCGGCGGTCTGTCGAAATCGGTCGCGGCAGGTGTTCGCGGCGGCTGGCTCTCCTGCCCGCCCGCCTATCGCCATCGCATCCGCGTCGCCCACAAGATGATGACCGGCGGGATGCCGTTCCTGCTGGCGGAGGTGAACGCGCGGCTGGTGCTGTCTGGGCAGGCTGGCGATATCCGCAAACGCAGCATTGCCGAAATTGCCGCCCGCATCGCCATCGTGCGCGAGACACTGGCGGGTTTCGCCTTCAAGTCACACGGCAGCGTGCCCTTCGTCTGGCTGACGCTGCCCGATCCCTGGCTGTCCGGCACGTTCAGGAGCGCATGCCTCGAAAATGGCGTGCTCCTCGACGACGAGGACGAGTTCAAGGCGGGGCGTTCCGAGCAGGTTTTTCACGGCGTGCGTTTCGGCGTCTCGCAGCCAAGGCGGCGCGAGGACATCACCGGCGGCGTCGCGGTGATCCGGCGGCTGCTGGAGGAAGGCCGCGCCGGCTACGACAGTTCGTCCTGAATCGTTGGCGCTAAACCGTGCCCCTGCGTACCGATCTTAGGTTCAGCCCTCTGCCTTGAAGTTTTTGGCTTCCTTCGCGCCCTTGTCCTTGCCGTGCTTCTCGGCCAGGTCCTTGGCCTGCTTGGGCGAAACGTCGGTGGTCTCGGCAATATGCATGGCCTCCTTGTCGGAGAGGCGATTGTCTTTCTTGCCTTGCTTGGTGGCCATGTCGAAATCTCCTGATTGCTTTGAGGCCTAACGGCCGGGATGCCATAGCGTTCCCCAGCGGCTCCCGCTACCATCGTCGCCCTGTGGTTTTCCGGCGTTTTTCGTCATCCAATGGGGTGTATCACGCCAAAGCTTGCGATATGAGGGGACTCAAATTCCCCTCTTCCATGGACATCAATCGCCGCCCATGACCATTTCCAATTCCGTGCCGATCACCCCGGAACTCATCGCCGCGCATGGGCTGAAGCCCGACGAATACCAGCGCATCCTCGACCTGGTCGGGCGCGAACCGAGCTTTACCGAACTCGGCATCTTCTCGGCGATGTGGAATGAGCACTGCTCCTACAAATCCTCGAAGAAATGGCTGCGCACGCTACCGACCACCGGGCCTCAGGTCATCCAGGGTCCGGGCGAGAATGCCGGCGTGGTCGATATCGGCGATGGCGACTGCGTCGTCTTCAAGATGGAGAGCCACAACCATCCCTCCTACATCGAGCCCTACCAGGGTGCGGCGACCGGCGTCGGCGGCATATTGCGCGATGTCTTCACCATGGGCGCGCGGCCGATTGCGGCGATGAATGCGCTGCGCTTCGGCGCACCCGACCATCCCAAGACCAGGCACCTGGTCAGCGGTGTGGTTTCCGGCGTTGGCGGCTACGGCAATGCGTTCGGCGTGCCGACGGTCGGCGGCGAGGTCAATTTCGACGCCCGCTACAACGGCAACATCCTGGTCAATGCCTTTGCCGCGGGCCTCGCCAAGACCGATGCGATCTTCCTGTCGGAAGCCAAGGGCGTCGGCCTGCCGGTCGTCTATCTCGGCGCCAAGACCGGCCGCGACGGCGTCGGCGGCGCCACGATGGCCTCGGCCGAGTTCGACGACAAGATCGACGAGAAGCGCCCGACCGTGCAGGTCGGCGATCCCTTCACCGAAAAATGCCTGCTCGAAGCCTGTCTTGAGCTGATGGCGTCTGGCGCCGTTATCGCCATCCAGGACATGGGGGCGGCCGGCCTCACCTGTTCGGCGGTCGAGATGGGCGCCAAGGGCGACCTCGGCATCGAGCTTCACCTCGACCAGGTGCCGGTGCGCGAAGAGCGCATGAGCGCCTATGAGATGATGCTGTCGGAGAGCCAGGAGCGCATGCTGATGGTGCTGCGCCCCGAGAAGGAAAAGGAAGCCGAGGCGATCTTCCACAAATGGGGCCTCGACTTCGCCATTGTCGGCAAGACCACCGACGATCTGCGCTTCCGCGTCATTCACCAGGGTGACGAGGTCGCCAACCTGCCGATCAAGGACCTTGGCGACAAGGCGCCGGAATATGACCGCCCCTGGGTCGAGCCGAAGAAGCCTGCGGCGCTCGCAGCCGGCGATGCGCCGAAGGCCGATGTCGCCGATGCGCTGTTGAAACTGCTCGGCGGGCCGGACCTGTCGTCGCGGCGCTGGGTGTGGGAGCAGTACGACACGCTGATCCAGGGCAATTCGCTGCAGCTTCCGGGCGGCGACGCCGGCGTGGTGCGCGTCGAAGGCCATCCGACCAAGGCGCTCGCCTTCTCCTCCGACGTGACGCCGCGCTATTGCGAGGCCGACCCGTATGAAGGCGGCAAGCAGGCGGTGGCCGAATGCTGGCGCAACCTTACCGCCACCGGCGCGCTGCCGCTGGCGGCGACGGACAACCTCAATTTCGGCAATCCGGAACGGCCTGAGATCATGGGCCAACTGGTCGGCGCGGTGAAAGGCATTGGCGATGCCTGCCGCGCGCTCGGCTTCCCGATCGTGTCGGGCAATGTCTCGCTCTACAATGAAACCAACGGCCAGGGCATCCTGCCGACGCCGACCATCGGCGGCGTCGGGCTGATTGCCGACTGGTCGAAGATGACCCGTATCGGCTTTGCCGCCGAGGGCCAGATGATCCTGCTGGTCGGCGCACCCGCAAGCTGGGGCAGCCATCTCGGCCAGTCCGCCTATTTCAGGGACATCCATGGCCGTACCGACGGGCCGCCGCCATCCGTCGACCTCGCGCACGAAAAGCGCGTCGGCGACCATGTCCGCGCGCTGATCGCGTCGGGCGTCGTGACCGCGGCCCATGACCTTTCCGATGGCGGCTTGGCGATAGCCCTGGCCGAAATGGCGATGGCGTCCGGCATCGGCGCCACAGTTCCGGGGCTCGCCGGCACCGACCCGATCCCGGTCTGGTTCGGCGAAGACCAGGGCCGCTACCTGCTGACGCTGTCCGTCGATCCGCAGAGCAAGGAATGGGACGCCATCCGCGAGGAACAGAGCAAGCTCGGCATCTTTGCGCCATGGATCGGCTCGACCGGTGGAAACGAACTGAAGCTCGGCGATGCCAGGGCGATCCCGGTCAGCGAATTGACCGCCGCCCACGAAGGCTGGTTCCCGAACTTCATGGACAAGTCCAGTTGACCAGCCTGGCAGCCCGGACGCTGATCGCAGTCGTCTTCTGGCCGTCGCTGTTCTTCTTCTGGTTCCTCGGGCCGTTCGTCTTTTTCCTGCTGTCGACGACCTCGAGCGAGGTCTGTCCGCTGCTGGAAAGGCGTGACCAGTTCCTTGAGGCGGCCAATGGCACACTGCAGATGCTGGCCTTGCAAAGTCTGATCTATGCGATCCCCATCGTCTGCCTGGTGCTGTGGAGCCGCCTTTTGCCGAACCCGGCGCGCGCAAGGCATGTCGCCACCTGCATCAAGCTCTTTGCCATTGCGGTCATTACCGGCGCGCTGTGGGAATACGGGTCATCGCTGATCTGCGACGGCTATGGCCAACCATTCTTTTCGCCCTTGTGGCAGATGACCAGCTATCTCCCGATTATCAACCTGGCGCTCAACATCCCGCTCTATGTCCTGGTGTTCAGCCTTGGCCGGGGGTTCTCGACCCGCGACGACATTACCGAAGATGGTGTGGTTCACCCGCGGCAGGATGGCCCTTAGACACTGCGTCGCCGACAGAACGGCTTCAACCCGGACCAGAAAGGCTTTAGGCTGCCGTGCGAGTCACTCGTGCCTAGCCGCCCAGAACAGGATTTTGCCATGGCAATGGATGCCCACGACATCGAAAAACTGATCAAGGACGGCATTCCGGACGCCAAGGTGACGATCCGCGACCTCGCCGGCGACGGCGATCACTATGCAGCCGAAGTGGTGGCCGAGAGCTTCCGCGGAAAGAGCCGCGTCCAGCAGCACCAAATGGTCTATGATGCGCTGAAGGGCAATATGGGCGGCGTGCTGCACGCGCTGGCCCTGCAGACCAGCGTGCCGGACTGAAGCCAGACTGGCCTACTGTTTCTGCGGCTGCTTCGCCGACACTGACGTGATCGGCTTCGCCGACACTGAGATGATCGGGCCCGCCGGGTATTTTCCGCCGACGATCATTCTTTTCCCATCCGACAGCGCGGAGACCGCGCCGTCGAGGAACAGCGCGTTGCGGCATTGTAGCGCGTCGCGGAACAGCCGCGCAAAGCTGCCGAAACTGACCTCCGACCGCGAGATCGCCAGCACGACGGTGTTTTCGTCACGCACCCCGACGCCGTTCCTGATGTAGCGCGAGGTGCCATTCGCCTCGAAGCGCGGATGTAGCACGCCATCGATCACCAGCATCGGGCCGGACTGCGTGGCGAAGGCAACATCGGGTTTGGCGACGGCATAGGCGTTGCTTTCCATGACAGCCGCCTTGCCGTCATTGCCCACCAGAAAGACGCCGTTCGGTTTCAGGAAGAAATTGCCTTCGCCGTCGGCAAGATTGAGCCGTGACTTTTCGCTGCCGTTCTCGACCAGCAGGCCGACCGGCGACAAATCCTCGTGATACATGCCGCCATTCATGGCGAGCAGCACCGGCCTCCCCTCGCCCGCAACCGCCTTGTCGAAGGCTTCGAGCGAACCAAAAGGCTTGCCATCGGCGCTGGCGTGGAAAACACCGATGCTGTCGGCGCGAAGATCGATCTCGCAGACGACATAGGTCACCGCCTCGAAGGCGACATTCCGGCAAGGCGCGGGCAGGTCACCGCCAATGACCAGCGGCGGCGGCTCCGGGCGTCTCGGCCACCAGACAACGGCAATCGCCGCCAGCAGGATGGCGATCGGAAGGGCGGCGCCATATCGTCTTTTCATCATGTTCCGAAGGCTGCAATCGGCTCGGATGCTTGGCCCAAGACAGGCGATCCTTTGCGCCATTTCCGCGACGGCGGCGCAAACATCTTGTTTCGGCCCATCTATGGGTTTATTTGATGGCTATGCTTCGAGCCTGACTCCCACAGGCGTGAAAGGATATCTCATGAGCGGCATCAACGACTACATCGACAGCGAAGTGAAGGGCAACGACGTCGTCCTTTTCATGAAGGGCACGCCCGGTTTTCCGCAGTGCGGCTTTTCCGGCCAGGTCGTCCAGATCCTCGATTACATCGGAGCCGACTATAAGGGCGTCGACGTGCTGACCTCGGCCGAACTGCGCCAAGGCATCAAGGAATATTCGAACTGGCCGACGATCCCGCAGCTTTACGTCAAGGGCGAATTCGTCGGCGGCTGCGACATCATCCGCGAAATGTTCCAGGCGGGCGAGCTGCAGACGTTGCTCGTCGACAAGGGCGTCAGCGTCAAAGCGACAGCCTGATTCTGAGTTGAGACGGGGCAGCCCCGCCCCGGCAAAATGTTACCTCCCCCTATCGGAGTGAGGACGAACTTATGCGCCGGCATGCCGGCGCATATTCGTTTTGAAGATCGGACCCGCCGTGGACCAGCCAGCAAAAGCGCCCCAACAGGCACGCAAATTGCCTATTCCGCGCTGGGAATTCATCGCGCTGTGCGCGGCACTGATGGCGTTGAACTCGCTGGCCATCGACATCATGCTGCCGGCACTGCAGCAAATCGGCGCCACGCTTGGCGTTGAGAATGAAAACCACCGCCAGTATGTGATCACCGCCTATATATTGGGCTTCGGTGGCGGACAGCTTTTCTTCGGACCGATCTCGGACCGGTTCGGGCGCCGCGCGCCGCTCGTTGCCGGGCTGGCGATCTATGTCGTGGCGGCTGCGGCCGCGGCCATCGCCCCGTCATTCGCCGTCCTGCTGCTGTGCCGGCTGGTGCAAGGCATCGGTGCGGCGGCGACCCGCGTCATCGCCGTCTCGATCGTGCGCGACACGTTCGACGGTCGGCGCATGGCCGAGGTGATGTCTCTGATCTTCATGGTGTTCATGGCCATCCCGGTGATCGCGCCTGGGATCGGCCAGGTCATCATGCTGTTCGCAACATGGCACTGGATCTTCGTCACCATGGCCGTCGGGGCGCTGATCGTGTCGGCGTGGTCGCTGCTGCGGCTGCCGGAGACGCTGCATCCGGAGTACCGCCGGCCGCTGACAGTCTCATCCGTCGTCGGTGGTTTCCGCATCGTGCTCACCAACCGCATGGCGCTTTGCTACGCCTTTGCCAGCACCTTCATTTTCGCCGCCATGTTCGGCTTCATCGCCTCCGCACAGCAGATCTATGTCGACATTTTTCATGTCGGCGAATTGTTTCCTGTCATCTTCGCGGGTGTCGCCGGCGTTCTCGCTTTTTCGAACTACCTCAACTCGCGCCTGGTCGGCCGCATCGGCATGCGCCGCCTGTCGCAGAGCGCACTGCTGTTGTTCCTGGTGATCAGCCTTGCCTGGCTCACCGTTTCGCTTCAAATGAAGATGCCACTCTGGCTGTTCATCACCTTCTTCGCCAGTGCGATGCTCCCGTTCGGCGCGCTCGGCGCCAATTTCAACGCGCTCGCGATGGAGCCGCTCGGCCAACTGGCGGGCACCGCGTCGTCCATCCTGGGCTTCATGCAGACTTTTCTCGGCGGCATCCTCGGCACGCTGATCGGCCAGGCCTTCAACGGCACGGTGACGCCGCTTGCCGCCGGCTTCTGCAGCGTCTCGGTCGCGGCCCTCCTGATGATCCTGATCGCCGAGCGCGGCAAGATGTTCCAGCCGCACAACCCACCCATTTCAGGGCACGTTACCGACCTGCATTGAGCGACGCGCCTTGAGATTGTTGGTCTCAAAACCGCATCCACCTTTATGCGACGCGTTTCAGGATGCGCCGCCAATCACTGCCGTGAAACGAGGGAACAGCGGGCGCCCTGCGATGGCGCCACCCATGCTGTCCGACAGCGGCATCGGCAGAGCCTTGTCGAGCGCTTCGAGCACGGATGACACAAAGACCCGGTTGAGCGAGGCATCATCTCCCATATGGGAGAAAGTGGCGCGCGGTTTGCCCATCAGCGTGCCGTTTTTGCGAATTGAGAAACTCAGCGTCAGGGTCATGCCAGCACTTCCAGGCGGCGGCTGCCAACAGGCAAAGATCGCGGAAAACATCTCGTCTATGGTATCGACGGGATCGCGACTGCCGCACGCGCGTTCCTGCGATCTTGCCTCAGTGGCGCCAGCGGCGGCCAAGGCAAGTGCAAGCGCCGTTGCAACAATTGCGGACCGATGTTTCATTTCGCAGCTTCCGACTTCGCGAGAGATTGGACACTATAACAGAGCCAATATACTTGACGAAAGCCTCTACCAGCAGTTGGACCGATTATTGCGCCCAGAGTTCCCTGCGCAACTCCTGCCAGCTTTCCTTGTCCGGGGCGACAAGAATGCCGCCGTCGATATGCGAGGGCAGATAGGCGCTGCCGTCGATCCGCGCGGTGTAGCCGCCGGCCTCGGCGTGGATCAGCACACCGACCAGATGGTCCCACGGCATCAGTTTGTTGTAGACGACGAAATGGGCATGGCCGCTGGCCAGAAGACGGTATTCATGTGCCGCGCAGCGATAGCCGAACTGCGACAGGGTCTTGGTCTGGTTGCGCGCCAGGAGCGAGCGTTGCGGTTCCGCCAGATATTGCCAGGAGACGGAGCCGGTCATCTGTGAGATCGGCACGGCATCGGCGACGTGCACCGTCTCCAGCGCGCCATGCGCATGGCGGATATGGCTGCCGGCGCCCTTGGCGCCGATCAGCCAGTCCCGGCCTACGGGGTCATGGATGATACCGGCGACGGTTTCGCCCTTGATGACGACGCTCAGCATGACGCCGAACAGCGGCACGCCGGAGGCGAAGTTGAAGGTGCCGTCGACCGGGTCGACGACGAAGGCGAGGTCGGCATCACCGAGCCCCTGAAGCAGCGCCGGATTGTCGGAACAGGCTTCCTCGCCGACGATCATCGCCGTGGGATAGCGCTCGCGCAGCCTGGCCGTGATCAGCCGCTCGGCGTTGATGTCGGCCTCGGTCACCAG
This sequence comes from Mesorhizobium sp. M0052, assembly GCF_040323255.1. Lineage (NCBI taxonomy): Bacteria > Pseudomonadati > Pseudomonadota > Alphaproteobacteria > Hyphomicrobiales > Phyllobacteriaceae > Mesorhizobium > Mesorhizobium sp. M0052. Next base: position 191,374 of record NZ_JAMYUS010000009.1, read on the forward strand.
GTCGGCAGCCGAGGTCTTCTGTCTGATGTCGCCCTCGCCCAGCCGGCGAAAGCGTGGCATGATTTCGGCCTTGGCTGCATCGGCGAGAAGCTCGGCCAGCCAGTCGATCGCTTGGTCGTCAAATATCATCGGAAATGTCTTGTCCTGTGCTGAGGCTGCCATTGAGGGCGGCAAAGTCGAACAGCTTTCTGTCGAGCAGATGCGACGGCCTGGTGTTGGACAGCGCGCGCAGCATCGTATCCTTGCGGCCCGGCATGCGCTTTTCCATATCGTCCAGCATCGCCTTCATGGCGTTGCGCTGCAGGCCTTCCTGGCTGCCGCAGAGATCGCAGGGAATGATCGGGAATTTCATCGCGGCGGCGAATTTCTCCAGATCGACCTCGGCGCAGTAGCTCAGCGGCCGCAGCACCATGACGTCGCCGTCGTCATTGAGCAGCTTTGGCGGCATGGCGGCAAGGCGGCCGCCATGGATTAGATTCATGAAGAAGGTTTCGAGAATGTCCTCGCGGTGGTGGCCGAGGACCAGCGCCGAACAGCCCTCCTCGCGCGCGATGCGATAGAGATGGCCGCGCCGCAGCCGCGAGCACAGCGAACAGTAGGTGCTGCCCTGAGGCAGCTTGTCGGTGACCACCGAATAGGTGTCCTGATACTCGATGCGATGGGGAATGCGATGCGCATCGAGGTAATCGGGCAAAATGTGCTTCGGGAAATTCGGCTGGCCCTGGTCGAGATTGCAGGCCAGCAGCTCGACCGGCAGCAGCCCGCGCCATTTGAGATCGAGCAGCACGGCCAGCAGCCCGTAGGAATCCTTGCCGCCGGACAAGGCCACCAGCCAGCGGTCGCCGGGCCTCGCCATGGCGAAATCATCGACCGCCTGACGGGTCAACCGCAACAGCCGCTTGCGCAGTTTGTTGAACTCGACGGAAGACGGCACGTCGGCAAACAGCGGATGGAAGCCGCCTTCAGCAATCGGTTCAACTGTTTCGATGTCTGCCAGCATGTTCATGGCTTGTCGCTTTCCATAGCCGAGAGTGCCGGATTAGCGGACATGGCCGACAAAGAAAAGGCCGCCTCGACGGGCGGCCCTTTCCGGTATCGCAGAAAAGCGATCGATCAGCGCGAATAGAATTCGACGACCAGGTTCGGCTCCATCTGCACGGCGAACGGTACGTCGGCCAGGCCGGGGATGCGCGAGAAGGTCGCGACCATCTTGTTGTGATCGACTTCGATATAGTCCGGCACGTCGCGCTCGGCGAGGCCGACCGCTTCCAGCACGATGACCAGCTGCTTCGACTTTTCGCGCACTTCGACGACGTCGCCCGGCTTGCAACGGTACGAGCCGATGTTGACGCGCTTGCCGTTGACGTTGACGTGGCCGTGGTTGACGAACTGGCGAGCCGCGAAAATGGTCGGCACGAACTTGGAGCGGTAGACGACCGCGTCGAGACGCGACTCGAGCAGGCCGATCAGGTTCTCGGAGGTGTCGCCCTTGCGGCGATCAGCCTCTTCATAGACCTTGCGGAACTGCTTTTCGGAGACATCACCATAGTGACCCTTCAGCTTCTGCTTGGCGCGCAGCTGCAGGCCGAAATCGGAAAGCTTGCCCTTGCGGCGTTGGCCGTGCTGGCCGGGGCCGTATTCACGCTTGTTGACCGGGGACTTCGGGCGGCCCCAGATGTTTTCGCCGAGACGGCGGTCGATCTTGTACTTCGCGGATTCGCGCTTGCTCATCGCATTCCCTTTCAAAACAAACCACCCGGAGCCTCATGGTCCGGGTGAAGGAAACGCGCCCTCCTCTGGCCTCCGTTTTCGAGGCCTGACAGGGTTTTCCCACGCAACGCGGCGGAAAACCCACGGGACACGTCAGTCTAGACAAAACCCAGGAAACGATAAACCTGCTTTCCCGGGCTTGCCATGCAAAAGAAACAACCGGGCATTGCGGCCCGGTGTTGGTGCGCTCGTTAAACGGAGATTTGAGCAGAGTCAAGCGCGTCGCTGGCGCTGGGCCCGGCAACCATATCACGTCTTTGGCGTTGAGTGCCGTGCCGGATGCGGCGGGAGGTTGTTGCGCCGACGGCATTTAGGAAGGGACTGGAGCCAAAGGAGCCCGAAGTCGCATGAAGAAGTTTTTCCTCTCGTTGGTCGGTGCAGCCGTCCTGGCCGGGACGATGTCGATCGCCGTGCCCGAGCCAGCGATGGCCAAGCATTGGCAGGGCCACAAGCATCGTCAGACCTGCCATGTCGTGGTGAAGAAGAAGGTCATCTGGCGGCATGGCCACAAGAAGGTCATCCGCTACAAGGTGAAGCGCTGCTGGTGACGTCAGGGGTTTCGGGCTTGGCCTGAACCGAAGAAGCCCGTGGTTTCGGCCACGGGCTTTGTTTATCGACTCGGTTCAAGGTTTCAGTCTGCCGATTTCTTCTCCGGCAGGCCTTTGCGCTTGGTCTCTGCGAATTCCTCGAGCTGTTTTTCGCTCATCGAATTGTACATCGACTTCGACGCGCCTTGAAGTTCGCTCTTCCTGGTCTCGCCGCGCTTGGCCGACAGGGCTGCGCCAGCGGCCTTTTGCTGTGCTTTTGAGGTTGCAGGCATATCGGCTCCTCCTTTGCTGCCAGAGGAAGAAACGTTGCGCTCCGGCGACGGTTCCAGCGCTGGCGGTCAACTTCCGTTCCGCGCTCATGCCTGCCCATGGTCGGCCGGCACTGCCGGCAAAACCACCTTCCCGTGCCCGCAACGCCGGTGTAGGACGGCGCCATGAAATCGTTGAACGATCCCTCGCAGGCACTCGCCACCGGCCTCGCGAAAATCCGCACCGAGTTCCATGTGCCGGAGGGATTTCCCCCTGATGTAATGGCCATGGCACAGACGGCGGCCAGGCGCGTGCCCGACCAGCATGCCGACCGCACGGCGATGCCCTTCGTGACGCTCGATCCCGCGACTTCCACCGATCTTGCCCAAGCGTTTTCGATCGAAGCGAGCGGTAGCGACCTTCTGTTGCACTATGCCATTGCCGACGTAGCCTGGTTCGTCGCGGACGGCGACGCGGTGGATCGCGAAGCCTGGGCGCGGGGCGAAACCCTGTATTTGCCGGACGGCAAGGCCGGGCTCTATCCCCGGGTCATTGCCGAGGGCGCCGCGAGCTTGCTGCCCGGCGGTCCGCGTCCGGCTGTCATCTTCACGGTCCGGATCGCCGACGACGGAGCGGTAAGGCTGGATGGCGCGGAGCGGGCAATCATTCAAAGCCGCGCCAAGCTCGCCTATGACAGCGTGCAGGCCGCCGACGTCCCAGTCGGCTTCGCCGAAATCGCGCGACGCATGGCGGCGGCCGAAGACCGTCGCGGCGCTTCGCGCGTCGACCCGCCCGAGCAGGAGGTGGAACAGCTTGCCGATGGCACATTCCAGCTTGCGTTCAGACCGCTGCTGCAATCCGAGCAAGACAACGCAGCACTTTCGCTGGCCGCCAACATGGCGATTGCCGACGCCATGCTGGCACACCGGACCGGCTTGTTCCGGGTGATGGCGCCGCCCGATGCTTCCAAAGTACAAAGACTGCGCAGCGCGGCACGGGCCTTAGGCCTGTCCTGGCCTCCTTCGACCAGCCTGTCCGACTATCAGCGAACCCTCGATCCGACCAACATGCAACAGGCAGCGCTGATGCTGGAAATCCGCCGCGCCGGCTCCGGTGCGTCCTACCAACCCTATGAAGAAGGCGTTGTCCCCTGGCACGAGGCGATGGCCGCGACCTATGCCCACGCCACCGCGCCCCTGAGGCGGCTGGCCGATCGCTATGTCGTGCGCTGCGTGCTGGCCATCGTCAACGGCCAGCCGGTGCCGCAAGCCGTTACCGAGGCGTTTTCCAGACTGCCGAAGGTGATGGGCCGCGCAGGCGCCCGCGCCTCGCAGATCAACCACGCGGCCATCGACCTTGCCGAGGCGGTGATGCTGAGGGGGCGCATGGGTGAAACATTCAAGGCCGTCGTCACCGACGTCGGTGATCAGCGTGTGCGCGTTCAGCTCTCGGACATGCCTGTCGTTGCGAATGTGAAGGCCTCTGGGTTCAGGCAGGGCGATGGCCTGACGCTAAGGCTTGTTTCGGCCGATCCGGATCGGCGCGTCATTGTCTTCGAGCCTGCCTAAAGCGCGTCGGCGACGCGCTTTAGTTTTTTCGTTTTGTGCATGTCCTTGTCCCAAAACCGCTGCGCACTTTTGGGCGACATGCATTAGCGCGCGCTCAATCCAAAACCCTGCATCAGCCGGCTGATGGCGAAGTCCGCCTTTCCCGAGGTAAAGACGGCGATGTCGGGCTCGCTTTGCGGCAATGGCCCGGCGACAGCCGGAAGCAGCGACAGAGCGCGCCGCGCAATCGCCTCGGCCGGGTCGATCCAGTCGACCGGCCAGGGCGCGGTCTTGCGCATGCGATTGGCCAGGAACGGATAGTGCGTGCAGGCGAGCACGACGATGTCCGTGCGCAAATCGTCATGCTGGACGAAACACGGTGCGATCTCGGCACGCACGGCCTCCTCGTCGACAAAGCCCTCGCGCATGTAGGCCTCGGCCAGTCCGGCGAGATTGTTGCTGCCGACCAGCCGCACATGGCATTTCTGCGCCCATTTGCCGATCAGGTCGCGCGTGTACTGGCGCTTCACCGTGCCCGGCGTCGCCAGCACCGAGACCAGCCCGGACCGGGTGCGCTCGGCCGCCGGCTTGATTGCCGGCACGGTGCCGACAAAGGGATGGCCAGGGAATTTTTCCCGCAACGCATCGATCACCAGCGTCGAAGCGGTATTGCAGGCGACGACCGAAATTTCCGGATCAAAACGGTCGAGCAGCTTGGCGAAGAGCTCGACTATATGGGCCTGCAGCGCCGGCTCTTCCCAGGCGCCGTAGGGAAAGGCCTTGTCATCGGCGACGTAGACGAAGCGCCGGTCAGGCATCAGCACGCGCGCTTCGCGCAGCACGGTCAATCCTCCAACGCCGGAATCGAACATCAGGATCGGACGGTGGCTCATTGATAACGGACCATGAAAGAGGCTGGATCAGAAGGCTTGGCGGTCATTGGCCAATGCCGTTCTATCTGCAACCATCATGGCCTTGAAGTGGCGAATGTTAGCAACTTCCATGCAAAGCCGGCGAAGACGACCTTGCCTCGGTTGCTCTAGAGCCCGCGCTTGCCGAAGCCGGCGGGCCGCGGACGGCCCAGAGGCTGGGCGGACGGCACCGAGCGCGTGGCCGGTGTGGCGTTGCGCATAGAAGACTGTGCCGTGCTGCTGGCCATCCGGCCGGATCCCGCAGGCATGGGCGTATCGCCATCGAAATCGAAAACCGATGTCAGTTCGTCGATATTGATGCCCGCCACCGGCTTAGCCACCAGAATCGTGCACCAAAGGCCAAAGATCGACAGCGCAAGCAGGTTCAAACCGCTGGACGTGCTTTCCGGATTGTTGAAATCGATGACCAGCAGCGTGCCTGCCTGCAGAAAGGCGTAGATGGCGCAGAACACGATGTAGGACCACAGGATCCAGGCTTTGCCGTTGGCGTCGCGGCTGCGTCGCCAGGCGATGTTGGCACGCATGACCACAGCCAGGAGGGAAACGACCAGAACCGCGCCTGCCATGCCTTGCCGCGATGGACCGGGCGCCGAGTTGACCAGCCCCTCAAAGCCGATCGTGCCAACGATGCACAGCACGGCAAGAACGGCCTCGAGCAGGGCTACGCCGAGCGAATAGAAGAAGAAGCGCATACGGCCGATTTTGGACGTGAACATTTGCCACCCCACCGTTTTGACAACAATGGACGAGAGGCAAATAAAATTCGGTTACTTCAGCCGTTCGAAGCTTAGCGATTTCTAATCTTCTTTGTCTGCCTGGGGTTTTCGCGCAGCGGCCGGCAAACGCCTTGGATCGTCTCCCGGCGAGCCGTCACCGCGCGGCATGGCCGGCGAAAACCGGTCGAGCGACGAGATGATGCCACGCAGCACTTTCAGTTCCGGCTCGGCGAAACCGGCGCGCGTCAAGACGGCGCGCAGATTGTCGACCATCTTGGGTTTCTTGGGCGCCGGGCGGAAATAACCGCGCGCTTCGAGCGCGCCTTCGAGATAGGCAAACAGCCCGTGCAACTCTTCCTTGCTTGCCGGCTTCATTTCAGGGCTGGAGAAATTGGTCGCCGTCTCGTCCTTCAGGCCGGATTTCATCCATTCATAGGACATCAACAGCACGGCCTGGGCGATGTTGAGCGACGAAAAGCCGGGATCGACCGGGAAGGTGACGATCTCGTCGGCCAGCCCGACCTCGTCATTGTAGAGCCCAAAACGCTCGCGGCCGAACAAGATGCCGGTGCGCAGGCCGGCTATCTGACGCGCCCTGAGCGCCCTGCCCGCCTCGACCGGACCACGCACGGGTTTGAAGCCGTCGCGCTCGCGCGCGGTGGTGGCGAAGACGAAGTTGAGGTCGGCGACGGCGGACGCCAGGTCGCCGAACACTGTTACGGCATCGATGACATGGTCGGCGCGGCTGGCGGCGGCGCGCGCCTTCTCGCTCGGCCAGCCGTCACGCGGGTTGACCAGTCTCAGTTCGGCAAGGCCGAAATTGGCCATGGCGCGCGCGACCATGCCGATATTCTCGCCGAGCTGCGGCTCGACCAGGATGATCGCCGGCCCGGCGGCGGATGCGTTTTCAGGATGATCGACGGCGGACATGATCTCAATGAACTGCTGTTTGCGGCATTTCAGCGTTCCCTGCCACATCCGCTCGGCAAAATGAAGCTTTTGCAAACACCGGTCGCGGCACAGACGACCCATTCTGCACGGATGGTCGTTTGCGCGGCCAAATAGGCTTTGATATACGCTCCGCATACCCGGCCGAAGCCATGCGGGCGAGGCCGTTTTGTTCCCCAAAAGCGAGGCATTCTTTTCATGGCGAAGATCAAGGTGGCGAACCCGGTCGTCGAGCTCGACGGCGACGAGATGACCCGCATCATCTGGCAGTTCATCAAGGACAAGCTGATCCACCCTTATCTCGACCTGAAGCTCGAATATTACGACCTCGGCGTCGAGCACCGCGACGCCACCAACGACCAGGTGACCATCGATTCGGCCAATGCCATCAAGAAATGGGGCGTCGGCGTGAAATGCGCGACGATCACGCCCGACGAGCAGCGCGTCGAGGAATTCAAGCTGAAGAAGATGTGGAAGTCGCCGAACGGCACCATCCGTAACATTCTCGGCGGCACCATTTTCCGCGAACCGATCATCATGAAGAACGTGCCGCGTCTGGTGCCGGGATGGACCAAGCCGATCATCGTCGGCCGTCATGCTTTCGGCGACCAGTATCGCGCCACCGACTTCCGCTTCCCCGGCAAGGGCAAGCTGACCATCAAGTTCGTCGGCGAGGACGGCAAGGTGATCGAGCACGACGTATACGACGCACCCGGCGCCGGTGTTGCCATGGCGATGTACAATCTCGACGACTCCATCCGCGAATTCGCCCGCGCCTCGCTGAATTACGGCCTGCTGCGCAATTATCCGGTTTATCTCTCGACCAAGAACACCATCCTCAAAGCCTATGACGGCCGCTTCAAGGACATTTTCCAGGAGGTCTACGAGGCTGAATTCGAGGCCGAGTTCAAGGCGAAGAAGCTGTGGTACGAGCACCGGCTGATCGACGACATGGTGGCCTCCGCCCTGAAATGGTCTGGCGGCTATGTCTGGGCCTGCAAGAATTATGACGGCGACGTCCAGTCCGACACGGTGGCGCAAGGTTTTGGCTCGCTCGGCCTGATGACCTCCGTGCTGATGACGCCGGACGGCAAGACGGTGGAAGCGGAGGCCGCGCACGGCACCGTGACGCGCCACTATCGCCAGCACCAGAAGGGCGAGGAAACCTCGACCAATTCGATCGCCTCGATCTTCGCCTGGACGCGCGGCCTCGCCCACCGCGCCAAGCTCGACGATAATGCCGAGTTGAAGCGATTTGCCGACACGCTGGAGAAGGTCTGCATCCAGACGGTTGAGAGCGGCTTCATGACCAAGGACCTGTCGCTCTTGATCGGTCCCGACCAACCATGGCTGTCGACCACCGGCTTCCTCGACAAGATCGACGAGAATTTGCAGAAGGCGATGGCGTAAGCCGGCAGCCATGGCCAAGCCGGTCGTCTACGGGGCGGACTACAGCGTCTATGTGCGCATCGTCCGCCTCGTGCTGGCGGAAAAAGGCATCGACTACGACCTTGTGCCGGTCGATGTCTTTGCCGCCGAGGGCACTCCCGCCTGGTACTTCGAGCATCACCCTTTCGGCCGCATTCCGGCCTTCGAGCACGGCGGGTTTCGCCTGTTCGAAACCAGCGCAATCGCCCGCTATGTCGACGAGGCGTTCGACGGCCCGGCACTGCAGCCAAAAGACGCCCGCACCCGCGCAACGATGAACCAGATCATCGGCATGCTCGACGCCTATGCCTACAGATCGATGGTCTGGGACGTCGCCGTCGAGCGGCTTGAGAAGGAAGCGCCAGACGAGGCACTGGTCGCCAACGGGCTGCGCCAGGCGGAAACGGTGCTGCGGGTGCTCACCGCACTCAAGCCTCCCGGGCCGTGGCTGCTCGGCGACCAGCTGACGCTGGTCGACCTGCATGCGGCATCCATCATCGCCTATTTCGTCAAGGTCGCCGACGGGCAAAAGCTGCTTGCGGCGTTCGCCGACATCCAGGCCTGGTGGGACGGCATCGCAAAACGTCCGAGCCTGGCGGCGGGCTGATATGGGTTCGGGCCATGGCTGACCCATCTCGCCAGGACGCGCTCACCATCGCCAGAATTGTCAGGGTCAACCACGCCGGTGAGTTCGGTGCGATCAGGATCTATTCGGCGCAGATTCTTGTCGCCAGGCGCTTCTGGCCGGATTGCGTGCCATCCTTGTCGGAGATGCTCGGGCACGAGCGCACGCATTGCGCCGCCTTCCGTGCCGCCATGCCGGCGCGGAAGGCGCGACCGTGCCGGGTGATGCAATTCTGGAGCTGGGGTGGCTGGCTGCTGGGTTTTGTGACCGCCCTGATTGGTCCGCAAGGCATCTGGGCCTGCACGGCGGCTGTTGAAGCGGCGGTGCACCGCCATCTGGATGATCAGCTGTTTTTTCTCGCCAACCGCGACCACGACTTGCACGGCATCATCCTGGCGATCCGCGAGGAAGAGCTCGCCCATCTTCATCACGCCGAAGAGCAGCTGAAATCGCCCGGCCCGGCGCTGAACTTTTTACGGTCGCTGATTTCGATGGCCGCGGACGTGCTGATCTGGCTGTCCACCTGGGGCGATTCCAGCAGAATGACGCGCGCCCTGAAGGCGGCGAAAAGAACTAGCTAGACGGACCGTCTAAGAGCTGATTGCCGGCTTGCCACTATCAGCCACAGAATGGCAAGCACGGCGGCGAAGGCCGGAAAGCCGCACACAAAACCAGATCAGGCATAGGGTGGCTTTCAGGCCGCCTCCAGCGCCGCCCTCACCGCGGCGATCGCATCATTGGCCTTGGAGGCGTCCGGGCCGCCGGCTTGCGCCATGTCGGGCCGTCCGCCACCGCCCTGCCCGCCCAATGCGGCCGAGGCAACGCGCACAAGATCGACAGCGCTGAAGCGGCCGACGAGATCGTCCGTCACTGCGACCACGACGCTTGCCTTGTTGTCTTCGCCCGCACCGACGAAGACGACGACGCCTGAGCCGAGCGAAGTCTTGCCGGCATCGGCCAGCGGCTTCAAATCCTTCGGCGACACGCCGGAAACCGCTTTGCCGAGGAAGCCGATACCGGCGACGGTTTCGGTGGTGGCCGGAGCATCGGCCGCGGCCCCACCGCCCAGCGCGAGTTTCTTGCGCGCTTCGCTCAGCTCCTTCTCAAGCTTCTTGCGCTCCTCGAGCAGCGTCTCGACACGCGCCGGCACGTCGGCCGGCGAGATCTTCAGCACGGCCGCAGTTGCCTTCAGGCGTCTGTCCTGCTCATCGAGATGTTTGCGCGCGGCTTCGCCGGTCAGCGCCTCGATGCGGCGCACGCCGGCGGCGACCGCGCTGTCGGAGACGACACGGACCAGGCCGATATCGCCGGTCGCCCGGACATGGGTGCCGCCACAAAGTTCGACGGAATAGGGTCTATTGGCCTTGGCGCCATGCACGCCGGTGCCCATCGAGACGACACGCACCTCGTCACCATATTTCTCGCCGAACAGCGCCATGGCGCCCTCGGCAATGGCGTCATCGACCGACATCAGGCGCGTCGTCACCGGGCTGTTCTGGACGACGATTTCGTTGGCCATGCGCTCGACCTCTTCGAGATCTTCGGCCGAGATCGGCTTGTTGTGCGAGATGTCGAAGCGCAGGCGCTCGGGCGCGACCAGCGAACCTTTCTGCGCGACATGGGTGCCCAGCACCTCGCGCAGCGCCTCATGGATCAGATGCGTTGCCGAATGGTTGGCACGCAGCCGGGTGCGGCGCGCATGGTCAACCTTCAGCTCGACGGCTGCACCTGGCTTGACCGTGCCGTTCGTCACCTTGCCCAGATGCACGAACAGGCCGTCGGCCTTTTTCTGCGTGTCGGAAACCTCGATCGAGAAACCTTCGCCGGAGATGATGCCGGTGTCGCCCATCTGGCCGCCCGACTCGCCATAGAACGGCGTCTGGTTGACGACCACCGCCACCGCGTCGCCCTTGCCGGCGCTATCGACTGTCTTGCCGTCCTTGACCAGGGCCTGGATGAGGCCTTCCGCCTGTTCGGTCTCGTAGCCGAGGAATTCGGTGGCGCCGGCCTTCTCGCGTACAGAAAACCAGATGGTCTCGGTGGCCGCGTCGCCGGAGCCAGCCCAATGCTTGCGCGCTTCGGCCTTCTGCTGCTCCATCGCATGGGTGAAGCCGGCAAGGTCGACCGAGATGTTGCGCTGGCGCAGTGCGTCCTGCGTCAGATCGAGCGGGAAGCCGTACGTGTCATAGAGCTTGAACGCCGTCTCGCCATCCAGCATGTCGCCGGCGTGCAGCGTATCCGTCGCCTCCGAGAGCAGGCCGAGGCCGCGCACCAGCGTCTTGCGGAAGCGTGTCTCCTCGAGCTTCAGCGTCTCGGTAATCAGCTGTTCGCCGCGCAGCAGTTCGGGATAGGCCTGGCCCATCTCACGCACTAGCGCCGGCACCAGCTTCCACATCAACGGCTCCTTGGCGCCGAGCAACTGCGCATGGCGCATGGCGCGGCGCATGATGCGGCGCAGCACATAGCCGCGGCCTTCGTTCGACGGCAGCACGCCGTCGGCAACCAGGAAGGAGGACGAGCGCAGATGGTCGGCAATGACGCGGAAGGAGGCGACCGTCTCCTTGTCCGGGCCCTGCCCGAGCGCCGATGACGCCGCATCGATCAGGTGACGGAACAGGTCGGTCTCGAAGACGCTCTCCACCCCTTGCAGGATGGAGGCCATGCGCTCCAGGCCCATGCCGGTGTCGATCGACGGCCGCGGCAGGTCGATGCGCTCATCCTTGGTGACCTGCTCATATTGCATGAACACCAGGTTCCAGAATTCAAGGAAGCGGTCGCCGTCCTCCTCCGGGCTGCCGGGAGGGCCGCCCCAGATGTGCTCGCCACGGTCGATGAAGATTTCCGAGCACGGCCCGCACGGTCCGGTGTCGCCCATAGCCCAGAAATTGTCGGAGGTCGGGATGCGGATGATGCGGTCATCGGAGAAACCGGCGATCTTCTTCCAGAAGCCGGCCGCCTCGTCATCGGTGTGATAGACGGTGACCAGCAGCTTGTCCTTGTTCAGCCCGAACTCCTTGGTAATCAGGTTCCAGGCCAGCTCGATGGCGCGCTCCTTGAAATAGTCGCCGAAGGAGAAATTGCCGAGCATTTCGAAAAAAGTCAGATGGCGCGCGGTGTAGCCGACATTGTCGAGGTCGTTGTGCTTGCCGCCGGCGCGCACGCTTTTCTGCGCGGTGGTGGCGCGCGAATAGGACCGCTTCTCCAGGCCGGTGAAGACGTTCTTGAACTGCACCATGCCGGCATTGGTGAACATCAGCGTCGGGTCGTTGCGCGGCACCAGCGGGCTCGAGGCCACGACCTCGTGGCCCTCCTTGCGGAAATAGTCGAGGAATGTCGACCGGATCTCGTTCACGCCACTCATGACTGCTGCCTTTTCGCGAAAACCGCCGGCACGGCCGGCGGACACTGGTCTCTGCTTTTTAGAAGATTGACTTGGCCTTTTAGCGGGCACGCCCCACCCTGTCCAGAAACACGGAATTGGGCCATCCCGGCAACTGCCAAGCCGGCTTCACGCTGCCCAAAAACGAAAACCGCCGGCGCGAAGGCCGGCGGTTTGAAACGCAAAACTAAAGAACTCGGTTACTTAAGCATCGGATAATAGACTCGATTTTTATGGCCGAACTCTGGCCGTGCCCTACATGGCGCCGGATTCTTCCTCGAAGCCGTCGTCGCTTTCGCCGCGCTCGGGGCCGCCATTTTCAAGAAATTTCTCGGCGATCAGCCCGGCATTCTGCCGCAGCGCAAGTTCGATCTCACGCGCCGTGTCGGGATTGTCGCGCAGGAACAGTTTGGCGTTTTCGCGACCTTGGCCGAGACGCTGCGAATTGTAGGAGAACCAGGCGCCGGACTTCTCGACCACGCCGGCCTTGACGCCGAGATCGACCAGTTCGCCGGTCTTGGAGACGCCCTCGCCATACATGATGTCGAACTCGACCACCTTGAAGGGCGGCGCCAGCTTGTTCTTGACCACCTTGACGCGGGTCTGGTTGCCGACGACCTCGTCGCGGTCCTTGACCGAGCCGATGCGGCGGATGTCGAGGCGCACCGAAGCGTAGAATTTCAGCGCGTTGCCGCCGGTCGTGGTTTCGGGCGAACCGAACATGACGCCGATCTTCATGCGGATCTGGTTGATGAAGATGACCATGGTGTTGGAGCGCGAGATCGAGGCGGTCAGCTTGCGCAGCGCCTGGCTCATCAGACGCGCCTGGAGACCGGGCAGAGAATCGCCCATCTCGCCTTCGATTTCGGCGCGCGGCGTCAGCGCCGCCACCGAATCGACGACCAGCACGTCGATGGCGCCTGAACGCACCAGCGTGTCGCAGATTTCCAGTGCCTGCTCGCCGGTGTCCGGCTGCGAGATCAAGAGGTTTTCCAGATCGACGCCGAGCTTGCGGGCATAGACCGGATCGAGTGCGTGCTCGGCATCGACGAAGGCGCAGATACCGCCTTTCTTCTGGGCTTCGGCAACTGTGTGCAGCGCCAGTGTCGTCTTGCCCGAGCTTTCCGGCCCGTAGATCTCGACAATGCGGCCGCGCGGCAGGCCGCCGACGCCAAGCGCGATGTCGAGGCCCAGCGATCCGGTCGGCACGGTTTCGATCTCGACGACCTGCTCATTGGCGCCAAGCCGCATGATCGAGCCCTTGCCGAAGGCGCGCTCGATTTGCGACAGCGCCGCGTCCAGAGCCTTTGATTTGTCCACCGCTTTGTCCTCTACAAGCCGCAAAGAATTCTGAGCCATGATACATCACCCCTTGGTCGTCAATGAAGGCCGGACAATCCGTAATCCCTGCCCATTTTGTACTACTTTTGTTCTCGTTTGGCAAGAGGGGTCAAATATCTGAAAAGCAATCTTTATCCGGATTTGTTCTTTTTTTGTCTCATGGTTTCGTTTCCGGATGTATCCACCATTGGGCCAGACGCGCCGGCTGTTTCGATCGGCCGAATCGCCGGCTTGCCTGCGAAGCTCCGCCGCACAGCCTAGCGCTTGTCTGGTTCGAATAACAAAGGTCATATCGCCGGCATGGTGAAATCAGCAAAGATACTGGCGGTGGGCGGCGCCCATATCGATCGCCGCGGCCAGGTGTCGGGCACGTACGTGCCCGCGGCGTCCAACCCCGGCACGATGCGCGAGGATGTCGGCGGCGGCGTATTCAACGCGCTGCGCAGCCTGGTGCGGCGCGGCGTCTCGGCCTCGCTTTTGTCGGTGCGCGGCGGCGATGCCTCGGCCGAGACGGTTGCGCGCGCCATCGCCGACTCCGGCATTGCCGACCTGTCGGCGGTTTTCCTCGACCGCACGACGCCGAGCTACACGGCGCTGATCGATCGCGACGGCGAGCTGATCACCGGCTTTGCCGATATGGCGCTCTACGATTTGGCGTTCCCCAAGCAGATCCGCCGCTCCAAGGTGCGCGAGGTGGTCGCCGAGGCCGATGCGGTGCTCTGCGACGCCAATCTGCCATCAACGGCGCTGGAGCGGCTGGTGGGGCTCGCCGCCGGCAAGCCGGTGTTCGCCATCGCCATTTCGCCGGCCAAGGTGGTGCGGCTGATACCGGTGCTGAAGGAACTCGCGCAGGTCTTCATGAACCGGCGCGAGGCCATGGTGCTGGCCGGCGTCGATGCCAATGCCACCGAGCGCGAGACCGTCGACGGACTGCGCTGCAGCGGCCTCACCAGTGGCGTGGTGACGGCGGGCGACGGCCCGGTGCTGGGATTCGACGAAGCCGGCGCCTTCTCTATCCTGCCGCCGGCGCCGAGAAAAGTCGCCGACGTCACCGGCGCCGGCGACGCGCTGGCCGGCGCCACCATCGCTGCCCTGCTGCGCGGCCTGGCATTGCGCCAAGCCCTCCGCGAAGGCGTTGCCGCGGCGACGCTCGCCATCGAAAGTTCGGATGCCGTGCCGGCCTTCACCGCCGCGATCTTCACCGAGGCACTGGCTCTTGTGCCCGACGCGCAGGAAATGGCATGAGGGCGGCCAATTGCCATTGCCGGAGCGCGACGTCCAAGCGGACGCGCGGATCTCCGGATCGGAGACCATCATGACACCGCAAAGCGCCCGCCCCTTCATCGACATCCACGCGCCCGTGGCCGAGGCGCTCGCCGCTGGCCGCCCGGTCGTGGCGCTGGAAAGCACCATCATCACCCATGGCATGCCTTACCCCGACAATGGCGCCATGGCCGCCAATGTCGAAAAGATCATCCTGGACAATGGCGCGGTGCCGGCGACGATCGCCGTGGTCGCCGGCCGCATCAAGATCGGGCTGTCCGACGGCGAGCGCGAGTCGCTGGCCATGACCGGCGATGCCATGAAGCTGTCGCGCGCCGACCTCGGCTTTGCGGTCTCGCAAGGCCGCACCGGCGGCACCACGGTCGCCGCCACCATGATCGCCGCTGACATGGTCGGGATAAAGGTGTTCGCCACCGGCGGCATTGGCGGCGTCCACAAGGGCGCGGAAAAGAGCTTCGACATCTCGGCCGATCTCGACGAGTTGGCGCGCACGCCGGTCATCGTCGTCTCGGCCGGCGCCAAGGCGATCCTCGACATCGAAAAGACGCTTGAAGTGCTGGAGACGCGCGGCGTGCCGGTGATTGGCCATGGCTGCGAGACGATGCCGGCCTTCTGGTCGCGGCATTCGCCGTTCCGCGCGCCGCTGACCCTGCACAGACCGGAAGAGATCGCGCATTTCTACAAGACCAGGGCGGCACTTGGCCTGGTCGGCGGCATGCTGATCGCCAACCCGGTGCCGCAGGACGATGAAATTCCGGCCGACGAGATGGCCGGCTATATCGAGGCCGCGCAGAAGGCGGCGGAAGTGCAGAATGTGACCGGAAAGGCGGTGACGCCGTTCCTGTTGGGCAAAATCCTCGAACTGACCGGCGGCCGGAGCTTGAAGACCAACATCGCGCTGGTCGAGAACAATGCGCGGTTGGCGGCGAGGATTGCGACGGCGCTGTAGGATCGCCTACGTCGGCGGGACAGCACCCCCTCTGGCCTGCCGGCCATCTCCCCCGCAAGGAGGGAGATTAACAGCTTAGCCGCAGGCTCCCATTTTCAACGTTGGTGATTGGCGAAGGCCAATGTGACAACTGATCTCCCCCCTTGCGGGGGAGATGTCCGGCAGGACAGAGGGGGGTGGGAAGAAACGCGGCGGTCCCGGTTCACTTCCCCGCCCTTCGTCCCGCCTCATACGCCCGGCGCGCCCACACCCTCATCTCGTCAGGATCATCAAACGCGTCGTCGGGAATGCTCCAGTACGGCATCGCGACCAGCTTGCCGTGGCGGGTGCCGGTATAGGTCCATTGCTTGCAGCCGGCGGCTTCGAAGTCGGGCGCGCTTTGCTCGTCAGCCTTGAGCAGCAATTCGCCGCGCAGCACGATAGCGACGATGACGCCGTCGAAATAGATACCCTTGCCGCCGAACAGTTTTCGGATACTGACCGGGCCGAGGCCTTCGAACAGCTCTTCGATGCGTTCATTGTCCATGCCGCAATCATGTCACCGGGCTTGCCATGGCTGCAACCAAAAACCATGCTGGCAAGTTGAGAGCCATCCGTCGGAGTTCTGTCATGCCGCTGCTGCTCAAGGGATCCTGCCGCTGCGATGCCGTCCATTTCGAGGTGGAGAGCAACACGCCGGTGCCGTTCATGCTGTGCTACTGCTCGATCTGCCGCAAGCAGCAGGGCGGCGGCGGCTTCGCCATCAATCTCGGCGCCGATTACAAGACGCTGAAAATCAAGGGCAAGCGCAATCTCGGCGTCTACCAGGCCGAGATCGCGGACGACGAGCATCCAAAGTGTGAGATTTCGACGGGCGAGCGCAATTTCTGCAAGAAGTGCGGTTCGGCGCTCTGGCTCTACGATCCGACATGGCCGGACCTGGTCCACCCCTTCGCCTCGGCAATCGACAGCGAGTTGCCGAAGCCGCCGGAGAAGGTGCATCTGATGTTGAAATACAAGGCGAGTTGGGTCGAGCCGGTGATCGGCAAGAAGGACAAGGTCTTCGACGTCTATCCCGAGGAATCGATCGCCGACTGGCACAAGCGGACGAAGATGTGGGTGAAGTAAGCAGGGAGGCGCGGAGCGCGACTTCCGATGGTCAGCGCAGCCCCTCATCCGGCCCTTCGGGCCGTTCGTCATTCGAAAAGCCAAGCAATTGGCTTTTCGCCCGCTGCGTGGACCATTCCTCACCTCCCCGTGAACGGGGAGAAGGAAGATCAGGCCGAAGCGCGCGCCTCAGCCAGCGCCTTCAGGTCGGCGGGCTTCAGTTCGACGGATTCGCCGCAGCCGCAGGCCGAACTCTGGTTCGGGTTGTGGAAGGTGAAGCCGGTGCGCAGCGTCGTCTGCTCGAAATCCATCTCGGTGCCGAACAGGAAAAGGGCAGCCTCGGGCGCGACATAGACATGCGCGCCGTCGCGTTCGATATGGTCGTCCTTGGTATTGGGCTCGGTCACCAGGTCGACCGTGTATTCCATGCCGGCGCAGCCGCCCTTCTTGATGCCGAGGCGAATGCCATGCGCATTGTCGCGCGTGGCGACGATCTCGCGCACCCGGTCGGCGGCCTTTTCGGTCATCGTGATGACGGCGAAGCGTCCCATTCTTTTTCCTCTTCCATTCCATGCAGGTTCAAGGCCTGCCGAATGATTCCTCACCTAAAATGGTGAAGTTTTACCACTGGTGCAAGTGCACCAACCTCAGTCAACCTAGTACCAGCCCACCGCCACCTGCGCCTCTTCCGACATGCGGTCGGGCGACCAGGGCGGGTCGAAGGTCATGTTGACCTCGACGCCGGAGACGCCTTCGACGGCGCCGACGGCGTTTTCCACCCAGCCGGGCATTTCGCCGGCCACCGGACAGCCGGGCGCGGTCAGCGTCATGTCGATCTTGACCGCGCGGTTGTCCTCGATGTCGATCTTGTAGATGAGGCCGAGCTCATAGATGTCGGCCGGTATTTCCGGGTCATAGACCGTCTTCAGCGCCGAGACGATGTCGTCGGTCAGCCGCGCCAGCTCGTCGGCGGGAATTGCCGAGGCGGAAACCACCGGATTGACGGCCGCTTCCGGCGCGGTGGTGTGGCTCGCATCATCCATGGTCGTCATCCAAAGAACCTGTCACCCGAAGAACTTGCGCGCTTTTTCCAGCGCATCGGCCAAAGCGTCGACTTCGGCCCTGGTATTATACATGCCGAACGATGCCCTGCATGTGGAGGTTACGCCAAAGCGTTTCAACAGCGGCTGGGCGCAATGGGTGCCCGCGCGGACGGCAACACCTTGCCTGTCTATCACCATCGACACGTCATGGGCATGAATGCCCTGCAATTCGAAGGAAATGATGGCGCCCTTGTCCGGCGCGTCGCCGAAGATGCGCAGCGAGTTGATGGCGCGCAGCCGCTCGTGCGCGTAGGTCTTGAGGTCGGCCTCGTGCGCGGCGATGCGCTCGCGGCCGATCTTTTCCATGTATTCCAATGCTGTACCCAGCCCGATCGCCTGGACCATCGGCGGCGTGCCGGCCTCGAAGCGGTGCGGCGGCTCGTTGTAGGTGACGACGTCTTCCGTCACTTCCTCGATCATCTCGCCGCCGCCCATGAAAGGGCGCATGGCCGAGAGAATATCCTTCTTGCCGTAAAGCACGCCGATGCCGGACGGCCCGTAAACCTTGTGACCGGTGAAGACGAAGAAATCGCAGTCGAGGTCCTGGACGTCGATCGGCATGTGCACGGCGCTCTGGCTGCCATCGACAAGTACGGGAATGCCACGCGAATGCGCGATGCGCACGATTTCCTTGATCGGCGTCACCGTGCCCAGCGCGTTCGACATATGCGTGATGGCGACGAGCCTGGTCTTGTCGGTCAGGCGCTTTTCGAATTCCTCGATGTGGAAGATGCCGAGATCGTCGACCGGCACCCAGACCAGCTTGGCGCCCTGCCGTTCCCGGATGAAATGCCACGGCACGATGTTGGAGTGGTGCTCCATGATCGACAGCACGATCTCGTCGCCCGCGCCGATATTGGGCATGCCATAGCCGTAAGCCACGGTGTTGATGGCGGCTGTCGTGTTGGAGGTGAAGACGATGTTGTCGGTGCTTGGCGCATTGAGGAAACGGCGCACCGTCTCGCGCGCCTTCTCATAGGCGTCGGTTGCGGCATTGGACAGGAAATGCAGGCCGCGATGGACGTTGGCGTATTCCTGGGAATAGGCGTGCTGGATCGTATCCAGCACCACCTGCGGCTTCTGCGCCGAGGCGCCATTGTCGAGATAGACCAGCGGTTTGCCGTAGACTTCGCGCGACAGGATCGGGAAGTCGCGGCGGATCGCCTCGACGTCGTATGGGGTTGTTTCGATCTTCTGGTCCATTACAAGCTCTCTTGAGGCACCGCCTCACTTCGTCACGCACCCCTCATCCGACCGAGCTTCGCTCGGCCACCGCCCGGGGCGAGTCACTTGCCTCGCCCGTCCTTCGGACCCCACAAGGGGAGAAGGGAAAGAGGCGCTTACCCGTGCGCCACGAACCAGTCGTCCAGCCTTGTTTCCAGGGCCTCGACGATGGTTTCGTCGTCCAGTTCCTCGATCACTTCGGCCACGAACGCCTTCACCAGCAAGCCGCGGGCGCTCTTCTCGTCGATGCCGCGCGCCATCAGGTAGAACAGATGGTTGTGGTCGATCTCGGTAACGGTCGCGCCATGGCCGCAGATGACGTCGTCGGCGAAGATCTCCAGCTCAGGCTTGGTCGAGAACTCGCCATCGTCCGACAAAAGCAGCGTGTTGCAGGCCATCTTGGCGTTGGTTTTTTGCGCGTATTGGTGGACGTTGATGCGGCCCTGGAAGACGCCGCGCGCCTTGCCGGTCACGACATTGCGGATCACTTCCGTCGACGTCGTATGCGGCACGGCATGGTCGAGCACCATGGTCACGTCGGTGTGGGTGTCGCCGGCGAGCAGGTTGATGCCGCGCAGTTTGAAGTCGGAGCCTTCGCCCGTGGTCTTCACCACGATCTCCTGGCGCACAAGCTTGCCGCCGGCATTCATGAAAAACAGCGTCAGCTTCGAATTCTTGCCGAGATGCGCCTTGAACTGGGCAAGATGCGTGGCCGTTTCCGGCTGCTCCTGCACGATCAGCCAGGTAACGTTCGCACCCTCGCCCAGAACGAGCTGGCTGACCGAGCTGCCCAGTGCCGCGCCCTCGCCGGCCTGACGCTCGACGAGAGCAGCTTTGGCGCCGGCGCCGACACGCACGGGAAAGCGCACATGCACCTGGCCACCGGCCTGCAAATTCTGCAATTCGATCGGCTTTTCCAGTGCTGTGCCATCCGCAATGTCGACGAAATAGCCGTCAGCGACAAAGGCGGTGTTCAGCGCACCGATGGCGTCATCGCTGCCATAGGGATCGAGGCCCGGTGCGATCGAGCCGTCAGTCAGCTTTTCCGACAGGCGCTGGATGGTCACGCCTTCGATCGCGGGGAATTTCGCGCCGGAGACGCCGTTCAGAACCGCCAGCACGGCGGAGCCTTCGACGATGGGCGCCAGCCCCTTGGCGGCGGCCGTCGGATCGAACGCCGGCACCGCAGTCAACAGCCGGCGCAGGTCAGTGTAATGCCAGGATTCGATGCGCCGCGTCGGCAGCCCGTGCTTGATTGCCTCAATGGCGTCGTCGCGCTTCAGCATCACCGCGCCGTCACCCGGCAGCAACGACAGACGCTCGCCAAAGGCGTCGATCAGCGCCGTTTCGGCCTGCGTGCGCTGGGGTTGTGTATGCATATTCATCAGTTTTGCCCCGCCTTTCAGCATAAAATGGCCTTCTGGCGTCTCACGCGGCTTCGCCGATCACGCCGGCATAGCCATTGGCTTCGAGATCGAGCGCCAGCGACTTGTCGCCGGACTTGATCACCTGGCCCTTGTATAGGACGTGCACGCTATCGGGCACGATGTGCTCGAGCAGGCGCTGGTAGTGGGTGATGACGATGATGGCACGGTCGGCCGAACGCAGCGCGTTGACGCCGTCCGAGACGATCTTCAGCGCATCGATGTCGAGGCCGGAATCGGTCTCGTCGAGCACGCAGAGCTTTGGCTCCAGCAGCTTCATCTGCAGGATCTCGGCCCGCTTCTTCTCGCCGCCGGAAAAGCCGACATTGAGCGGCCGCTTGAGCATCGCCATCTCCATCGAGAGCGAGGCTGCCGCCTCTTTCACCCGCTTCAAAAATTCCGGGATCTTCAGCGGCTCCTCGCCGCGCGCCTTGCGCTGCTCGTTCATCGCCACTTTCAGGAATTCCATGGTCGCGACGCCAGGTATCTCCATCGGATACTGGAAGGCGAGGAAGATGCCCGCGGTGGCGCGCTCGGCCGGATCCATTTCGAGGATCGACTGGCCGTTATAGAGGATGTCGCCTTCGGTGACCTCATAGTCCTCACGGCCGGCGAGGATGTAGGACAGCGTCGATTTGCCCGAGCCGTTCGGACCCATGATGGCAGCGACCTCGCCGTTTTTCACCGTCAGGTTCAGGCCGCGGATGATCTCGGTGCCGTCATCGACGATGCGGGCATGCAGGTTCTTGATCTCAAGCATTTTTTCTTTCCTGGATATATTGTCCGGTCAGCCGACCGAGCCCTCGAGGCTGATGCCGATAAGCTTCTGCGCTTCGACCGCGAACTCCATCGGCAGCTGCTGGATGACATCCTTGACGAAGCCGTTGACGATCAGCGCGATCGCCTCCTCTTCCGGGATGCCGCGCTGCATGACGTAGAACTTCTGGTCCTCGGAAATCTTTGACGTCGTCGCCTCATGCTCGAACTGCGCCGTCGAGTTCTTGGCTTCCATGTAGGGCACGGTGTGCGCGCCGCACTGGTCGCCGATCAGGAGACTATCGCAATTGGTGAAGTTGCGGGCGTTGGTCGCCTTGCGGTGCGCCGAGACCTGGCCGCGATAGGTGTTCTGCGAGAAGCCGGCGGCAATGCCCTTGGAGATGATGCGGCTCGACGTGTTCTTGCCGAGATGGATCATCTTGGTGCCGCTATCGACCTGCTGGTAGCCGTTCGACACAGCGATCGAATAGAACTCGCCGGAGGAATCGTCGCCGCGCAGGATGCAGCTGGGATATTTCCAGGTGATCGCCGAACCGGTCTCGACCTGCGTCCACGAGATCTTCGAACGGTGGCCGCGGCAGTCGCCGCGCTTGGTGACGAAATTGTAGATGCCGCCCTTGCCCTCGGCATCGCCGGGGTACCAGTTCTGCACCGTCGAATATTTGATCTCGGCATCGTCGAGCGCCACCAGTTCGACGACGGCGGCATGCAGCTGGTTCTCGTCGCGCTGCGGCGCCGTGCAGCCTTCGAGATAGGAGACGTAAGCCCCCTCCTCGGCGATGATCAGCGTGCGCTCGAACTGGCCGGTGTTCTTCTCGTTCATGCGGAAATAGGTCGACAGCTCCATCGGGCAGCGCACGCCCTTGGGCACGAAGACGAACGAGCCGTCGGTGAAGACAGCCGAATTCAGCGTGGCGTAGAAATTGTCGGATGTCGGCACGACCGAGCCGAGATATTTCTGCACCAGCTCCGGATGCTCGCGGATGGCTTCCGAGATCGAGCAGAAGATGACGCCGGCCTGCGCCAGCTCCTTCTTGAACGTGGTGACGACGGAAACGGAATCGAACACCGCGTCGACCGCGACACGGCCCGATTTGTAGACGTTGTCGCTGGGCTCCTCGAGATCGGAGACGTCGGTCTTCTGCACGCCGGCGAGGATTTCTTGTTCCCGCAGCGGAATGCCGAGCTTCTCGTAGACCTTCAACAGCTCGGGATCGACGTCGCTCAGCGAGGTCGGGCCGGGCGTGCTCTTGGGCGCCGCGTAGTAATAGAGGTCCTGAAAATCGATCTTCGGATAATGGACGCGCGCCCAGGTCGGCTCTTCCAGCGTCAGCCAGCGCCGATAGGCTTCCAGACGCCATTCCAGCATCCAAGACGGTTCATCCTTCTTGGCCGAGATGAAGCGAATAATGTCTTCGCTCAGGCCCTTGGGGGCCTTGTCCATCGCGATCTCTGTCTGGAATCCGTATTTGTACTGGTCGACGTCGATCTTTCGGACCCGATCGATCGTGTCCTGCACAGCAGGCATAAGCGTTCTCCATCCACGCCGGGGTCAAGGCCCGACAGTTTTCAAACTATGGCATCGCCGAGGGCTGCCCATGAGGCGCCGAAGGCGGCGTAAGTTTCATATAGTGCGTCTCGGCCGGGAATTCACCCGGCCACTTGCAAACGCACGGCTCTACCAGGCCGCGAGGCCTGAATTCTTTGTCGCCGCCTCAGGCGGCTTGTTCCCTGCCCGCCCGGCGCTGGGCAATACCGGCCAGCGCAGCACGGAACAGTTCGATATCCCCGGCACTCGTTGCGTGGCCGATGGACACGCGCAAAGCGCCCAGGCTGTCGCCATGACCCATGGCTTTCAGCACATGGCTCGGCCCGACCTTGCCCGACGAACAGGCCGATCCCGCCGACAGCGCAACGCCAGCCAAATCGAAAGCGATCTGCGCCGTCTCGGCCTTGATGCCGGGAATAGCGAAGAATGTCGTATTGGCAAGCCTTGGCGCGCCGGTTCCGAAGATTTCTGCGTCCGGCACCAGTGTTTTGAGTGTTTTCTCGACCTCGCCGCGGCGTTGCGCGATCGCTTCGACGTCTTTCAGTCCAGCCAAAGCCTGCCGCGCCGCGGCGCCAAAGCCGGCGATGGCCGCCAGGTTTTCGGTGCCGCCGCGATGGCCCTTTTCCTGGCCGCCGCCATTGATCAGCGGCTTCGGCATCATCAGATCGGCTGCCGCAACGACGGCGCCGACACCCTTGGGGCCGCCGATCTTGTGCGAAGACAGAATCAAATAGTCGGCGTAAGCCGCTGACATATCGATGGGAACACGGCCCGCAGCCTGCACCGCGTCGACCACCAGAATGCCGCCCGCCGCCTTGACGATCGCGGCGATGCGATCAATCGGCTGGATGACGCCGGTCTCGTTGTTGGCCGCATGGATCGCGACCAACGGCAGGCCTTCGGCCTTGTCATGCGCGGCCAGAGCGGCTGTCAGCTGAGCGAGGTCAGCGATGCCATCGGCGTCGGCGCCGATCCGCGAAACCTGTGTTGCCGGGAAGCGGCCGCCGTTCAACAGGCAAGGGTGGTCGGCCTCGCAGACATAGAGCCGGCTCATGCGCACCGTGCCACGGCCCATCCGCCAATCCGGTGTCAGCAGCGTCGATGCGGCTTCCGTCGCGCCGGAGGTGAAGACGACATGCTCGGCCTTGGCGCCGACAAGTGCCGCCACATCGCGCCGGGCAGTGTCGATCAGGCGCCGCGCCGCGCGCCCCTCGGCATGCACCGACGACGGATTGGCGACGAGATCGAGCGCGGCAATCATCGCCTCGCGCGCCTCGGCAATGAGCGGCGCGCTGGCATTGTAGTCGAGATAGGCGCGTGCTGCGGCCATTTTCACCCAATCGATCCCGTCAAGACCCTTTCCGCAAGGATAGCGCGTTATTTCCTTGAAATTGCAAGGCAAGACGTCCTATTTACGCGGCTTGCGGCGAGGATGGCCGGGCCGTCACGGCTGGCTATCCAGTTTTGAACAATTCTAAACTAGCTTCTAAGAAGACGCTTGCCCTGCGTCAAGGCCCGGAAGGGCTGGGGCTAGAGTAAAGAGTTGTTCCGGGCGCCGCGCATTCGTATGCCATTTGGAGTAGTTCATGCCTGAGGTCATTTTCACCGGTCCGGCCGGCCGCCTGGAGGGCCGCTACCAGCCTTCCAAGGAGAAGAGCGCGCCGATTGCCATCGTGTTGCATCCGCATCCGCAATTCGGCGGCACGATGAACAACAAGATCGTCTATGACCTCTTCTACATGTTCCAGAAGCGCGATTTCACCACGCTTCGCTTCAACTTCCGCGGCATCGGCCGCAGCCAGGGCGAATTCGACCACGGCACCGGCGAATTGTCGGATGCCGCCGCAGCGCTCGACTGGGTGCAGTCGCTGCATCCGGATTCCAAGAGCTGCTGGGTGGCCGGTTATTCCTTCGGCTCCTGGATCGGCATGCAGCTTCTGATGCGCCGGCCCGAGATCGAGGGCTTCATCTCGATCGCGCCGCAGCCCAACACCTATGATTTCTCGTTCCTGGCGCCCTGCCCGTCATCGGGTCTGATCATCCATGGCGATGCCGACAAGGTGGCGCCGCCCAAGGATGTGCAGGGCCTGGTCGACAAGCTGCACACGCAAAAGGGCATCACCATCACGCAGAAGACCTTGCCAGGCGCCAACCACTTCTTCGCCAACGACGCCGATCTGCTGCTCGAGGAATGCGCCGACTATCTCGACCGACGGCTGGCCGGCGAATTGTCCGATCCGCGGCCGAAGCGGCTGCGCTAAGAGCAATTCCAGGAAAAGTGTAAACGGGTTTTCCGTCCGGAATTGCGTCAAAACAAAAACTCCCGGTCCGATGCCGTCACAGTCGTGGCCATCATGGGCGCGACAATGCCATTTCGGCTGATCCAAACGGTGAAGCCAGCCTGACATGTGGCGCGGCTCGGCTGAACGGTGCACAATGCCGGTTCAGCCAGCGCAAGAAGGCATGACCGATCATGTACCAGCCTCCCCATTTCCAGGAAACGCGGCCGGACGTCCTGCACGGGCTGATCCGGACGCATCCGCTGGGGTTGCTGATCTCCAACGGCACCGATGGCCCGGTCGCCAATGCCATTCCTTTCCTGCTTGCTGCAGAGGTTGGGCCGAATGGCCGGCTGCGCGCCCATCTGGCCAGGGCCAACCCGCAATGGCGTCAGCTGGCCGACAATCCGACATCGCCGGTGCTGGTCGTCTTCCAGGGCGCCGACGCCTATGTGACGCCGTCCTGGTACGAGACCAAGCGCGAGACCGGCAAGGTCGTGCCGACCTGGAACTACGCCATTGTCCAGGTGCGAGGAACCGTCAGAGTGATCGAGGATTCCGCCTGGATCGCACAGCAGATCACCGAGCTGACGCTGTCGCAGGAAGGCGCCCGCGAGGCACCCTGGGCGGTGACCGATGCGCCGCCGACCTTCATCCAGTCGCAAATCAAGGGCATTGTCGGGCTTGAGATCGAGATCGCCGAAATCAGCGGCAAGTGGAAAGTCAGCCAGAACCGGCCTGTCGCCGACCGCGTCGGTGTCGCCGAAGGGCTGGAGAAGGACGCCGCCGGCGCGCCCGACATGGCTCGGCTGGTGCGGAGCTGGGGTGGCATCGACAGCTAGCTGGGGTGGTCTTAGATGGTTCCAAAGGCGTCAGCAATTCAGTTGCCTGCCGGCGCTGCTCCAATGCGGAAATTCGTCTGTCTCGGCGCATCGTTTTGGTTTGGTTTGCGAGCCCGACGGAATAGGCGGAACGTAGTTTTTGCCACCGGCAACCCCGACGCCGTGTAGCGGAAGATACATCCCAGCCGGCCAAGCACCATCGCGCAGACGATGGCAACAGCACAGCCAAGGCCGAATCCGGCGACAGTGTCGCTCGGATAGTGCGCGCCGATAAAGATTCGGGTCGATGCGACCGACAAGGTTGCAGCCAGCAGCACCCATCTGCGCTGGGGCAACAACAGCAGCGCAATGCCGAAAATGACACCCATGGTCGTGGCATGGCCGGATGGGAAGCTGGCAAAGCGCGCCTCCATGGAAAAAGGATGCAGCGACAGATCGCCGAGCTTGTCGAAATTCATTGGCCTGGCTCTGCCCACGCCATATTTCAGCACGTTGACGACCATGGCCGAGAGTGCGATCGAACCCAGCACCATGAAAGCAAAGCAGGTCCAGTTGTAGAAGGTCATCCGCGCGCGCCGGGAAAGGCTGCGCCAATCCGTCAGATTCGCAGCAATCAGCACCAGTACCGACGGGACAAGATACCAGCCGCCTAGGCCGAAGAAGGTAAAAAACTCGGCGATGCGGAAGACATTGGTCGAGCCTGAAGCCCACTGCCTCGCCATGGTGCCCGCAAGATGGTCGAACCGGAGCGACACCGCGATCGTCAGCAAAAGCCAGGCCACGACCCAGACCGACCACAGGATTTTCGGGTAGCGCGCCGGGCGCGTCGCCAGGCGATGCCGTACAATCCCGAAAGTATCGCGGAAATTATCGACAGACTGCCGGAGCATGGCAGGCATAGCGGCACGCGCCGGTGATGGCGACTTCGTCAACATGCGGAGCTCGAAGCGATCATCGAAGAGATATCAGTTCGCCACACGGTACAGGCCGAGCGACAATTTATCACCTGACGAATAGTTGATGCCGTCGATTTCAGCGACGCGGCTGGCCTTCTTGCCTTGCCCTGCCAGCAGGTCATCCAGCCGTTTTTCATCGCCGACCGGCGCCAGGCCCAAAGCGCAGGCCGGATCGCCAAGCAGATGTTGCGCAACCCCATCGACATCGGTCAGTACCGTCTTTGTGCCCACCAGAAATACCAGGCTCGGTTCGTGATATTGCGCGGAGGCGAGCACGCTCATCTCACAGGGACGATCGGCGCGAACCGCAGCCTCGATTTCCCGGCTCATCCAAATCGGTTTCAGTGACGGCACGATGACACCGAACAGCAGGGCGTAGGTTATACCGGCGCAAACCGCAGCCCCGCCGATGCGGACCAGCGGCACCAGCTTCTGGCGCGAAACAGCGAGGTAGCCGGCGCCCAATGCTGCCGCGGCGGCCGGAACGCTCCACCATAAAAATGTCTTCATGAGATAGATCGGCGCACCGACGCAAAGCACGGCGAGACCGACTGTCACCAGGACGGTGCCGAATGCGGTCGCCCACCACAGCCATGTCTGCCAGCGCCTGAGCGGCGCATTTGCCTCTTGCGGTGTCAGCGTCACAAGCCAGCCGATGAGCAGGGCCATGCCGGGATAGGCCGGCAGCACATAATGCGGCAGTTTCGTCGGGATCAATTCGAAGACCAGCCAGAACGGAATGTACCAGGCGAGGCAGAAACGCAGGCGCGGATCGTCGCGCAATCGGTTGAGCGCCTGCAGTCCGGCGCCGAGCGCCACAAGGCCGAACGGCCACATGAACAGGCAATAGGTCAGCACGTAGAAGCCCGGCGGAACGCCGTGCGACTCCTCGCCTTGCGCGACCTTGCCGAGCATATCCTTGCCGACGGCCTGCTGCAGGAAGGCGCCGTTGCTCTTCCAGGTGATAAGGGCGAGCCAGGGCAGCACGATGAGCAGAACCAGAGCCAGCCCTCGCGCCGCTTTCAGCTTTGCCAGCCAGCACCAATCGCGCTCGAAGGCAACCAGCGCGAGCACCGTCAGCGCCGACAGCAGCGGTGCAATCGGCCCCTTGATGAGGATCGCCGCCCCCTGCGCCGCCCAGAAAATCCACGGCAGATGGCCGGCGACCGGCTCGTCGCGGCGCGATGCCAGATAAATCTGCGCCAGCGCGCCTTGCGCCAGAACGCAGCAGGCAAGCAGCATCGCGTCGGTCTTGGCGTCGCGGCCTTCGAAGGCGGTGGCGAAAATCGCCGCCATGACCAGGCCGGCGGCAAGACCGGCATTGGCGCCGAACAGATTGGCCCCGGTCCAGGCGATTGCGACGACGGCGATGGCGATGCCCAGCGCCGAGACCAGCCGGTAAATCCAGATCGGCGCCTGTGCCCCCTGGCCGCTCAGCGTCACCGCCGCCGATTGCAGCCAGTAGATGCCGATCGGCTTTTGGTAGCGCGACGCGTCCTGGAAGCGGATGTCGACATAGTCGCCGGTCTCCGTCATCTGCTTGGTCGCCTGGACGAAGCGCGGCTCGTCGCGGTCGAGCGGCGGCAAAGAGGCCAGTCCCGACGCCGTCATCATCAGGCTGAACAGGAAGAGAAAGATGTAGTTCCTGCTCATTTCGACACCGGACAGACTGAATTTGGCGGGACTGGTGGCTCAGTCGACCTTGGTCATCGCCGCCTTGCGCTCATTGGCGATGAGCCATAAATTTCTGACATAGATCACCATGCCCATGGCCTGGCCGGCGATGAACACCGGATCCTCACGCTGGATGGCGTAGACGAGCAGCAGCCCGCCGCCGAACAGCGAGAAGAACCAGAAAGCGATCGGCACGACGCTGCGCTTGGCCTTTTCCGAAGCGATCCACTGCACCAGGAAGCGCATGGTGAAGAAGAACTGGGCAACGAAGCCGAGCAGAACCCAGGCGTCGAACTGCTTGACGAAAACCTGGTGCAGCCAGGTCGCCAATTCCTGAAACACGTTAGCCATGCGTGATTTCCTCTACCTTTGGCATTCTGCGGCGCCGGCGCCGAAGCCACCAGACGCCGGCGAGATCGAGCGCGCCCTGCAGGCCGCGATCGAAGATGCCGTAATTCGACTTGCCGTGGCGGCGCGAGCGGTCGACGACGTCGCAATGGACGACGCGGTAGCCTTCCTGGATGACCAGGGCCGGAACGAAACGATGCGTGCCGTCGAAGAAGGGCAGTTTGCGCAGGATATCGGTGTGGATCGCCTTCAGGCCGCAGCCGGTGTCGCGGGTGTCGTCATGCAGGATCGCGCCGCGCAGCCAGTTGGCGAAACGCGATGCCAATTGCTTGATCTTGCTGTCGCGGCGCTTCAACCGCTGCCCCTGCGCGGCGCCGAAATCGGGCCCTGCCCGACGCAGCGCATCGACCAGCACGGGGATATATTGCGGGTCGTTCTGGCCGTCGCCGTCGATGGTGGCGATTATCGAGCCGCGCGCCGCCCAGGCGCCCGAGCGCACCGAAAGCGACTGGCCGGCGGATTTTTCGTGCCGAAGCTGGCGAAGCGGAAACGGCCGTGTGGCGGCTTCAGCGGCAAGCACCGAAGCGGTGTCGTCAGTCGAACCGTCATTGACAACGATGATTTCGAAGTCGCGCCCGGTCATCGCCGCCTCGATCTCGTCGATCAGCAGCGGCAGGTTCGCCGCCTCGTTGCGGCAGGGAATGACGATGGATATCAATGCGTCCGGCATATCGCGTCGGGCTCTGTCACAAGATATGGCATTCGGTGGATGCCGTGCGGTGCCGTTCCAGCGGATCGAACCCGTTGGCGCGGCGCCTCATTACGCCAGCCGACAGGATGAAGCAAGCATGCGCGGCAGTGCAGAATAGGCTGTCCATGCCGGCGCAAAATCGGAAACCACTTTTGCTTGACGCGCTTGGATGCTAAACGCCCGCGTTCAGGCCATGCCGGGCCGTTCGGACCCGGCGCTTTCAGGAAGAAACAATGCCCGCCTTCAAGTCCGATTTCCTGCGCGTTATGAGCGAGCGCGGCTTCATCCACCAGATTTCGGATGAGACCGGGCTGGATCAACTTTTCGCGAAGGAAACGGTGACTGCCTATGTCGGCTACGACGCCACTGCGACCAGCCTGCACATCGGCAATCTGATATCGGCGACCATGCTCTACTGGATGCAAGAGACCGGCCACCGGCCGATCGCGCTGATGGGCGGCGGCACCTCGATGATCGGCGACCCGTCCTTCCGTGACGACCAGCGCAGCCTTTTGACGCCCGAGGCGATCGCCACCAACATCGAAGGCATCAAGCGAATTTTTGGCCGCATCCTGCGCTTCGGCGACACTGGCAACGACGCCATCATGGTCAACAATGCCGACTGGCTGATGAAGCTCAACTATGTCGAGTTCCTGCGCGATGTCGGCCGCCACTTTTCGGTCAACCGGATGCTGACCTTCGACAGCGTCAGGCTGCGGCTCGAGCGCGAACAGTCGCTGTCCTTCCTCGAATTCAACTACATGATCCTGCAGGGCTATGATTTCGTCGAGCTCAGCCGCCGCCACGACTGCCGGCTGCAGATGGGCGGTTCGGACCAGTGGGGCAACATCATCAACGGCGTCGATCTCGGCCACCGCATGGGCTCGCCGCAGCTTTATGCGCTGACCACGCCGCTGCTGACGACATCGTCGGGCGCCAAGATGGGCAAATCGGCCAAGGGGGCGGTGTGGCTGAACGGCGACCTCTTCTCGCCCTATGATTTCTGGCAGTACTGGCGCAACACCGAGGATGCCGACGTCGAGCGCTTCCTGAAGATCTTCACCCGGCTGCCGCTGTCGGAGATCACGCGGCTGGCCGCCCTTGGCGGCTCGGAGATCAACGAGGCCAAGAAGGTGCTGGCCACCGAAACCACGGCCATCGTGCACGGCCGCGAGGCGGCGCAACAAGCCGAGGAGACCGCGCGCAAGACCTTCGAGGAAGGCGTGACGGCCGAAACGCTGCCGACCGTGGAAGTGGACGGCGCCGCGCTGGAAGCCGGCATCGGCATCCTGTCGCTGCTGGTCAGCGGGGGCCTTGCCGGGTCCAACGGCGAGGCAAGGCGTCACATACAGGGTGGCGCCGTGCGCCTCAACGACCAGCCGGTGGCGGACGACCGGCGGATGGTGACGCCTCAGGATTTGAGTCCGGAAAACGTCGCAAAGCTTTCAGTGGGCAAGAAAAAGCACGTGCTTGTGCGGCCTGCCTGAGCCGTCTTCTGGGATCCTCAGCGATACTCGAAGATCGACCGGAAAATGCCCGGCGCGATTACCGATAGCGGGTTGATGTCCAGCACCGGCTTGTTGGCGTTGCCCTTAAGCCGGTAGGTGACGCCGATCAGCCCGCGGTCGCGGCCATTGCCGAGCAGCGCGCCGACCAGCGGCAGTTCGCCAAAGATGCGGTTGAGGCCATAGGCCGGCATGAAGGTGCCGGTCATGTCCATATTGTTGTTCTGGTCGTAGAGCGTGCCTTGGAAGGTGGTGCCGATGCGCGGGCCGCGCAGCACGCCGTTGGCCAGCTTCAGGTAACCGCTGCCCTTGTCGATCTCGGTAAAGCCGCGCTCGAACTTTACCCGCGAAGTGTCGATCTTGCCCTTGACCGCTTCGTTCAGGCTGCGGCTGTCGCCGGTTGGCGTGGTCGAGACGATCGAGGCGAGCTTCGGTTCATTGACGATGAAGAAGTTGCTCGAATCGACCTGTCCACGCATCGGGCCGTCGGCTGCGCCGCTGAGCGCCAGCGTGATCGATCCGCCTTCCATATGCTCGTAGATGTTGAGGAAGCGCAATATGGCGCCTGCGTCGGCCGACTTCATGGTGAGCGCGCGAGCACCATTGCCTGCCGTATTGCTGATGGTGATGGCGGCGCCGGAACTTGCCGCGGCGCTGACCTTGAGCCTGTTCACCCTGGCGCCGGCGGCACTGTAGTCGAGCTTCAAATTGGACAGGACCTCGTCATGGAACCCGGTTAGCGAATTGACGTCGGCGCTGACCGAAACCGCGTCCGTGCCGGTGGTTTTGGTGGCGGTATCGACATCGGAGGTGAACTGCTTGATCAGCGAGCGGGCATCGAGCGCGTTGCCGCTGACATCGACTGCGAAGCCCTTGCCCGACCGCTTCACCGTCACGGCGACATCGTCGCCCCGGTTCAAGGCGACTTTGCTGAAGCGGGCCGAAGACAGCGCGCCCTTGACCAGGACGACATCGCCTTCGACCGAAAAGCTCTTTCCGTCGAGGTCGAAGTCGGACAGCGTCGTGGTATCGCCGGACTTGCTCATGGTAAAAGTGGCATTGGCGGGAATGCCCGGCCCCTTGCTCCAGCCTGCCCAGGGAATGTCCAGCCTGGCGCTCGTCAGGTCGACGTCGACGTTCTGGCTGCCGCCTTCGCCGCTCTTGTCGATTGCCACCTTGATGGTGCCGGAAATCAGCGGCGACAGGCCAGGCATGGCGATGGCGCGCGTCTTGTCGTCGAGCACAAGCGCCACCTTGCGGCTGCGCGGCGGCCCGCCATCCCTGAGCGGCTCAACCAGATCGAGCTCGGCTGGAATGCCGTTCAGCCGCGCCTTGGCAGAGATCACCGCCTTGCCGGGCCCGACTTCGATCGAGCCGTCGGCATCGGTCACCATCTGGCCTTCGAACGGCTTGGCGAGCGACAGGTCCTTGTAGTCGAGCGATACCAGCCAATCGAGCTTCGACGTGTCGACGCCGGATTGCAACGGAATGTCGGCCTTGACGTGGCCGGTCACCGTGCCCGACAGGTCGTCCGGCAAGATGCCGACATGGCGCATGGCGTTGATCGGTTCGTAGGAGGCAAGTTCGGCGATGGCCGGCGCCTCGCCGGCGACGTCGATGTCGAGCGCGCCGATCACCGGCGGGTGGTTTGCCGCCTTTACCGACAGTGTGCCATTGCTTGCCGCCACGGTGCGGCCGCTCGGCATATAGACGCTGCCCGACGACAGCGCGACGTCGACATCGTTGCCGTGGAAGGAAACGACGCCGACGGCATCGCGTATCGGCGGGATGCGGCCGGCGGTGTCGAAACGCGAGCCCTCGACCTGGAAGCGGCCGAACACCTCGTCGGCCGAAAGCGGCACGCCGTTGCCGAGACGCCCCGGCACGACCTGGAACTGCAGGCTGGCATCGACGACGCGGCCGCCAAACAGGTTCTGCAGCACCCACAGCCGCGCGTTCTTGGCCGAGAACCAGGGCCACAATTGCTTCACGTGCGAGACCGCCATGTCGTGGACGTTGAGCGACACCGAGATACCCGGCGGTCCGTTGTCGATGAAGGAAACCGCAGCGGTTCCCAGCACTTCGCTCCCCGATCCCGACCTGATGCCGATCTGGTCGGCGACAAGCTTGCGGCTCTTGATCTGATAGACGCCGGCGATGCGGGCGAAGAAATTCAGCGCCGGCTCGGGCGATTCCGAAGGCGCCAGCGTCGAGCCGTCGCTGGTCAGGTCGTAACGATAGGAAGGCTCCTCGCCGGCCGCGCCGGTCGACGGCTTTGGCCCGATCGAGCCGGCGAAATTGAACGCCGAGCGCCCGGTCTTTAGAACCAGCCTGCCGACATCGATCTTGTTGGAGCCGGAGACAAGGGCGGCGTCGACATCGACATCGGCCGGCAACAGCCCGCGTGTGCCGAGGTCGAGCACCGAGCCGGTTAGCGACAGCGAGCCCGTCAGCCGCGAATCGGTCTCGCCCGAGCCTTCGGATCCCGTGAGCTTCAAAGCCATCGCGCCGGTTCGCCCGCCGGCCGCCGGCGTTGTCTCCGCGACATCCGCCATGTCGATGGCGGCGTTCAAGGCGGTAACGCGCATCGAGCTCGTATCGCGGGTGGCGGTGGCCGTGACGGTGAGCGCGCGGCCATCGACATCCGCCTCGGACGAGAACTCCATGCTGCCGGGGCCTGACTGCAGCACCGTGGCGTTGGCGATCGTGACCAGCTTGACCGATCCGGCCTCGGGCAGCTCGAACGCGACATTTCTAAGATCGATGCGGCGCATCGAATCCTCGCGCACGGCATCGAGTGCACGATTGACGTCACTGAAGACGGCGGCGGCCAGTTTTTCCGGATCGATGAGACCGTCTTGATTGCGCAGGCGCGCTGTCCAGTCACCACCCGACGGCATTGCCGCGGTGACGATATGGGCGTCGGAAATCCTGGCGCTGGTCAGCCGAACCTCGCCCGAAAGCAGCGGGATCAACCGGATGCCGAAGCGGACGCGCCCGGCATCGGCCATCGGCTTGCCGTCGGCCGTCTCGACGCTGACATCCTTGACCTGCAGCGCAATGAAGCTCGATCCGTCAAGTGTCAGGCTGGCAGGACCGACGGCGACTTTGACGTCGAAACCGGCCAGTTTCTCGATCGCCGTTTCGGCTTCCAACCGCAGCCGTTCGCTGCCGATGCCGGTGGCGCCGATGACGTAGACGGCGGCCGCTGCCAGCAGCACAAGGGCTCCAATGCCGGCAAACAGCCGGGCAAGGATGCGAAAGCCGCGGCCGATCCGTGCCTTGCCGAGCGGCGGCACGCGGCAAGCGGACGGGAAAGCCCCCAGGTCGGTGATCTCGTCACGCCTGAACCGGATTTTCTCGTGCTGCGGTTCTTCCTGATCCACGCAATTTTCCGTTGTGCGAATTCGATCGTGGACGAATCCCCGCCCGACACTATGACGACGCAGGCTAGAGCATGATGCCGAAAAGTGTGAGGCGGTTTTCTCGGACAAACGGTTTCCGTTTGTCCAGACATCATGCTCTATCTCTTTGATTTATGGCCGCGTAACCTCAAACAAGGGCATCGATATGGCTGATCTCGACATTGGCGACGTTGCGCCGCAATTCGATCTTCCGCGCGACGGCGGCGGCTCACTCAGCCTTGCCTCGATGCGGGGGAAGCCCGTTGTACTTTATTTCTATCCGCAGGACGACACCACAAGTTGTACCAATGAGGCGATCAGCTTTTCGCAGCTGAAGCCGGAGTTCGAAAAGGCCGGCGCCGTGGTGATCGGCCTGTCGCCGGACAGCGTGAAGAAGCACGACAAGTTCAAAACCAAATACGATCTCACCGTCGACTTGGTTGCCGACGAGGCGCGCAAGGTGATCGAGGCCTACAATCTGTGGGTCGAGAAGACGATGTATGGCCGGAACTATATGGGCGTCGAGCGGGCGACGTTCCTGATCGGCAAGGACGGGCGGATCGCCGGGATCTGGCGCAAGGTCCGGGTGAAAGGCCATGCCGAAGCAGTGCTGGAGGCGGTCCGCGCGCTCTGAGGCGCCACCGATCTGGCCAACGCCGCGCAGTGCATTAGGGGCATAAGACATATATGCGGTTGGCTGACACCGTTGGTCACTAGCGCGCCCGCGACGGCAAAACTTTGTTAACCCTAATAATGTGTAATCGGGCTTCGTTGGTGTCGTAACGAAAGCTTGGTCCCGTGAACCTAACCGGTCAGTCAGCGGTCTTCGGCAGGCGCAAGGAGCCGCATACGGTCATCATTGCGCGGGGCAATGAAATACGGCATTTCACCATCCGGCCGTGGCTCGTCGCCTTTCTCGGCTCGGCACTGGCGGCGATCGCCATCGGCTATCTCTTGGCGACCTCCTATCTCGTACTGCGCGACGATCTGATCGGCGCCACCACGGCCCGGCAGGCGCGCATGCAGCAGGCCTATGAAGATCGCATTTCCGCATTGCGCGCGCAGGTCGACCGCATCACCAGCCGCCAGCTTCTCGACCAGAAACTGATGGAAACCAAGGTCAGCGAATTGATCGAGCGGCAGAGCCAGCTCAGCCAGCGCCATGGCCGCCTCGGCCCGATTCTCGAGCGGGCCGAAAACGAAGTCGGGACGCTGCCAACCGCTGATGCCGCAGCGACAACAAAACCCGACGAACATGCCGAACTGACTGGCGGCGAGCCACTCGCCTATTCGGTCGCCAGCCTTGGTTCGGGCGACACCAGGCCATTCTCGCTGTGGTCGACACGTTCCGATCCGCTGCCCAGCGAAACGGCTGCGGACCGCGCCGACAAATTGTTCGTCTCGATCAATGATTCACTGAAGGCTATCGAGAGCCAGCAACTCACCCGCATCGAAACCCTGGCCGACAACGCCTACAAGAACGCCGATGCCATCACCCAGGCGCTGGAAGCGGCCGGTCTGCCGGTCGACAGTGATTTCGGCAAAAACGAAAGCGATGTCGGCGGACCGCTGATCCCGCTTGACAGCTCGATGATGTTCGACAGCAAGGTCAAGGAACTGGACGAGGCGCTGGATACGCTCGACCAGTTGAAGAAAGAGGCGCGGCGGCTGCCGCTCGCCAACCCGGCGCCGGGCCACTCCGTCACCAGCCCGTTCGGCGTGCGCACTGACCCCATCCTCGGCACCGCTGCCCTGCACTCGGGCATGGATTTCCGCGCGCCGGTCGGCATGGCAGCCAAGGTCACGGCGGCCGGAATCGTTACCAAGGCCGGCTGGAACGGCGGCTATGGCCGCATGGTCGAGGTCGATCACGGCAACGGCTTTGCCACGCGCTACGGCCATCTGAGCGAGATCGACGTTGCCGTCGGCCAAAAACTCGCAGCCGGCGACATCATTGGCAAAACCGGCAGCAGCGGCCGTTCGACCGGCCCGCACCTGCACTACGAAGTCCGCCACAATGGCGAGGCCATCGACCCGCTGCGCTTCCTGACCGTCGGCAAGAAGGTCGAGCAGTATCTGTAGGGTCAAGCCAGGCGGCTGGTTGCACGCCCCCGCCTCCTTCACCCGTTGTACCATCCTGTTGTTTGGCAATCCGACATCGCGTGCTCCGGCGTCACGTTCTGGAGCCTGCGGCTGCCGCGCGCTTTGCCGATGCTGTTCTCATCGCTGAGGATTGCCTCGGCCACCGCCGTGATCGGCGCCATTGTCGGCGAATGGATCGGCTCCGACCAAGGACTTGGCGCGCTGATCGTCCAGGCGTCCTTCAACTACCAGTCGGACCGCCTCTACGCGGCGATCGTGCTGTCATCGGGCCTGTCGATCGTCCTGTTTTGTCTTGTGGTGCTGATCGAGCGCCGGACGATCCAATATTGAGCAGATGCGTCAGGCGGGTCGCGGTGGCGTCCGTCGTGGCTGACCGGTCAGGATTTGACATGGATGTCTCGCGGGAATTTGGTCAGCGTCTCATGGCCGGTCTCGGTCACCAGAATGGTCTCGCTGATCTCGATGCCCCAGCCATCCATCCACATGCCAAGAATGGAGTGCAGGACGTTGCCGGGTTGCAGCGCGGTCTTGTCGCCGGGCCGCAGGCTGATCGTGTGCTCGCCCCAATCCGGGGGATAAGCGACGCCGATGGAGTAGCCGATGCGCGATTCCTTCTTCAGCCCGTAGCGCTGGATAACCTTGCGCCATGCGGCCTCGACCGCTTCGGCTGTGGTCCCCGGCCTGACCGCGTCGAGCACCGCATCCATGCCTTCGATCACCGCCTTTGCGGTGTCGGCGACACGGGCCGGCGTCTTGCCGAGCTGCATCGTTCGGGCGAGGCCTGCGGCATAGCGGCGGCAGACACCGGCGAGTTCGAGCGCGATCGTCTCGTCCTTGCCGAACCTCCGGTCGCTCCACATGATGTGCGGAGCCGATGCATTCTCGCCGCCGAGGATCGTCGGCGGAAGTGCCGTGATGTCGCCGGCGAAGTCTGGACTGCCGGCAATCTGCGCCGCCTGGATCGCGGCAATCGCATCGCATTCGCGCACGCCTGGCGCGATGACTTCGAAGGCCCGCGCGACAGCTGCTTCAGCCAAGGTCGACGCCTTGCGCAGGTAGGCGATTTCCGGCGCGGATTTCACGGCGCGGATCCAGTTCACCAGGAGATCGGCGTCGTGCCATTTCGCATTGGGCAGGCCAGCGACCAGCCGGGCATGCGCCTTCGGCGAGAAATAATAAGCTTCGAGCTCGATGCCGATATGTCTCGCGCCCCAGCCCTTGGCGACGATCCAGGCCGCCATCCAGTCCATCGGATGGCGATCGGCTCGCTGCACGTGGTCTTCGGGGAAGCCGACCACATTCTCCGGCTTCATCCAGGCCGTCAGCAAGCCGCCTGCCGCATCCATGGCGCGGCCGATCCAGACCGGCTCGGCCTCGTTTTCGATCGGGACCAGCACGACCTGCGGCGTGTAGAACGACCAGCCGTCATAGCCGGTGATGTAATGCTGGTTGGCGACATCGTTGACGACCAGCAGTTCCAGCCCACGCGCCGCCATCTCGGCGCGGATCTTCTTGAGCCGCCGCTGGTACTCATCGCGCGCAAAAGGCAATTCGATCATCGGTTTTCCTGCTGGATTGTTGGCCGGCGAGCCCCGCGCCCGCCTGACGTCATTCACCATTGCGGTGGTTTCAGCCCGGCTGCAATCGGCCAGCGCGGCGCATGGGACAGGTCCTGCACCGCGTCCGGGAACCATTCCGAATTATTTTTGAATTCCATTTGACTGAATAAATTGCCTGTGCAAGTCTTGGTCTTCCTAAGGGGCGCGGGACATGGCACTGCGGGGAACCAATCAGGAGTTCGGACGGCCCTACAACCGGCGCATCGTGCTGGAGTCCATCCGTCTTCACGGTCCCATCGCCCGCGGCGACATTGCCAGCCGGGTCGGCCTCACCGTCCAGACCGTATCGACCATCGTTCGCGAACTCGAAGAGCACGGCTATGTGCTGTCGCTGCGCGAAGAGCCGCGCGGACGCGGGCTGCCGCCGGCGACGCTCAGGATCAACCCCGAGGGCGGCTATGCCGTCGGCGTCCACCTCACCCCGCTAGGGATCGACGCGGCGCTCATCAATCTCAGCGGCGATGTCATCGAGAGCATGCATCGCGAGGCGCCGCATGCGACGCCCAACCATGCCTTCGAGCTGATCGGCGCGATGGTGCCGGAGTTGACGGCGCTGCGGCCCGGCGGGCGCGTGCTCGGCATCGGCATGGCGCTGCCTGGACCG
Source organism: Mesorhizobium sp. M0052 (assembly GCF_040323255.1). Lineage (NCBI taxonomy): Bacteria > Pseudomonadati > Pseudomonadota > Alphaproteobacteria > Hyphomicrobiales > Phyllobacteriaceae > Mesorhizobium > Mesorhizobium sp. M0052. The sequence goes on from NZ_JAMYUS010000009.1 coordinate 230,338, forward strand.
TTCGGCGTGGAGTCGATGAGCTTCGTCGGCCCGACGACCATGGCCGGCTGGAAGGATGTCGCGCTGCCGGAACGGCTGGCGGCGTCGACCGGGCTGCCGGCCTTCTTCGAAACCGACATGGCGGCGGCCGCCATGGGGGAACGGCTTTACGGTCTCGGCTCCGGTTATTCCGAATACTACTACCTCTATTTCGGCGTCGGCCTCGGCGGCGTCATCGTGCATGACGGCGCGGTGATGCGCGGCGCCTGGGGCAATGCCGGCGAAATCGGACACATCCCTGCCGTTCCCGGCGGCGAGCCTTGCCCATGCGGCAACAGCGGCTGCCTCGAACGGTATCTCTCGCTGGAAGCACGTCGCCGCCGCAACATCAGCGACGCCGCCTGGGTGGCCGAGATCGCGCCGATCTTCCGCAACGCCATCGTCACAATCGAGAATATATTCGACCCCGAAACCGTGATCCTCGGCGGGCTTGCGCCCACAGACCTGCTCGAAAAGCTGGTCGGCGCGGCCGGACAGTTCCCCAATTCGGTCTCGGCGCGGCGCGACCGCAAGACACCGCGCGTGACGGTGGCGACCGGCGGCAAGCATTCGGTGCTGCGGGGCGCTGCCGCATTAGCCGTTTCGGGCGTGCTGTCGCCGCGCTTCGGCCAGATGTTCATTGCCGAGCGCGAGCGCCGGTCCGACCTCATGCACAGCAAGGGAGTGGCGGCATGACCGAACCGCTGCTGGTACTCGAAAACGTCACCAAGAATTACGGCGCCATTCATGCGCTGAGGGGCATCAGCTTCTCGATCGGCAAGGGCGAAGTCGTGGCGCTGCTCGGCGACAACGGCGCCGGCAAGTCGACACTGGTCAAGATCATCGCCGGCGGCCTCGAGCCGAGCTCCGGCCGCATGCTGTTCGAGGGCAAGGAATTCCTGGCGAAAACGCCGGCCGAGGCCAAGGCTGCCGGCATCGAGACCGTCTACCAGGACCTGTCGCTCTGCACCAATGTCGACGTCGTCGCCAATTTCTTCATGGGCCGCGAAATCACCCGCAAGGTTCTCGGTGTCCCCATCCTCGACGAGCGCGCCATGGAGGCCGTGGTCGGCAAGGCGCTGGCAAGTGCCGGCACCCGCATCCCGTCGCTGCGCACCAATGTCGAGCATCTCTCGGGCGGCCAGCGCCAGGCCATCGAGCTCAACCGCTTCGTCCATTGGGGCGGCAAGCTGGTGCTGCTTGACGAGCCGTTCGCGGCCCTCGGCGTCGAGCAGACCAGGCGCGGTCTCGAGATGATCCGCCAGGTGGCCAACCAGGGCATCGGCGTCGTCATCATCACCCACATCATGCAACAGGCTTTCCAGGTCGCCGACCGGATCGTGGTGATCCGGCAAGGCGTCGTGGCCGGCGATGTCGCACGCAACAAAACAAGTCCCGATGCGGTGATCAACATGATCACCGGTGAGACGCTTGCCGGTGCCGGACCGGCAGGTTGAGGGACAAAAGAGGGGTCCGGTATAAAAGAGGAGCGAACGACATGAAGCGAATACTGGTTCTTGTCTTCGGTATCCTGGCACTGGCTCTTGCCTCGCTCACGCCGGCAATGTCCCAGACCAAGGGAACCGTCTATTATATGGTCCCGACCCTGCTCGATGAATTCCAGACCGGCTCGGTGAGCGCGCTGGAGCTGTTCCTCAAGCAGGTCGGCTATGAGGTGAAAACACTCAACGCCGACAACAAGACCGACGCGCAGCAATCGCAGATGAACGACGTCATTGCGCTGAAGCCGGCGGCGATCATCCTGGCCGCCGTCGATTTCAACGCGCTGAAGCCGTCCATCGAAGCGGCGCGTGCAGCCGGCATCCCGGTGGTCGAGTTCGACCGCCAGATCACCTCGACCCCGTCCGATTTCACCTCGGTGGCGGGCACGGTCGAGACCGGCTACGTCGCCGCCGAGCAGGCGCAAAAGCTTCTGACCGCCAAGAACGGTTCTGTGAAGGGCAAGATCCTGCAGGTGCTCGGCGATCCCGGCGATCCCTACACGCTCGACATCCAGAAGGGTTTCGAGGAGAAGTTGAAGGCGTTTCCGGACGTCAAGATCATCTCGCTGCCGGCCATGCAGTGGGAAGCCAGCAATGCCGGCACCATCGTTGCCGACCAGATGCTCGCCAACCCCGATATCGACCTGATCTTCAGCCATGCCGCGCACCTCTCGGTTGCAGCCGTCGCCTCGCTCGAGGCCGCCGGCAAGAAGCCGGGCGACGTCATGTTGATGAGCTCGAACGGCGCTCCGGTCGGTCTCGACCTGATCCGCAAGGGCTGGCTCAATGTCGAAGTCGAGCAACCGCTCTACGCGCAGGCCGCAGCCGTCGCCATGTTCATGGACAAGATCGCCGGCAAGCAGGAAATCAAGCCTGGCGAGTATGACGTGCTCGGCTTGAAGTCGACCGTGACCAAGGAGAGCTGGGGCCCCAACATCAAGATCCCGGGCGCCGCCATCACCAAGGAAAACGTCGACAATCCGGCCTTCTGGGGCAACCAGAAGCCGCCGACGGACACGATCAAGTCTGTCGAATAGTCGCTTAGCGAAGCGCTCCGGGCCATTGCGGCCCGGAGCCTGCCCTTCACGACGCCGTGTCCAGGACGCCGTGGCGAACCTAAACCCGCGCCTGAACCCGACGAAATCGAGTTGATTTCTCAGCCTGATTTTCTCGGGGGCGCCAACCGGATCAGCCCATGAACCCGCGCAGCCGCAAAGCCCTGGAGTTCGTTCTCGACAACCTCGTCTGGTTCATGCTGATCTTTGTGCTGGTTGTCTTTTCCGTCTTCGTCCCCAACTACTTCCAGCTCGGCATCTTCGCCAACATCATCGAGGCCTCGAGCGTTCTCGGCGTGATGTCGATCGGCCTGTCGCTGGTCATCATTGCCGGCCATATGGACCTGTCGGTGGAATCGGTGGCCGCACTCAGCGCCATGGCGGTCGGCATCCTGTTCTGCTCATCGGGCATCGGCATGGGCATACAGCTCAATCCGCAATGGCTGATGGTTCCGGTTTCGCTGCTGGTTGCGCTGGCCGTCGGCGGCCTCATCGGCGCCTTGAACGGCTATCTCGTGGTCAAGGTGAAGATGAGCGCCTTTATCATTACGCTGGCGTCCTACATCTGGGTGCGCGGCCTGGTGCTGGTGATTTCCGGCGGCCGCTCGGCACAGGATCTGGCGCCGGCCATCCGCTGGTTCGGCATCCAGCGAATGGCCGGCCTGCCGCTGACCGCCTGGATCGCCGTCGCCTGTTTCGTCCTGTTCTCGATGATCATGGCCAAGACGCCGTTCGGCCGCCACCTCGTGATGATCGGCGGCAACGAGACCGCGACCTTCCGCGCCGGCATCCGCGTCAACCGCAATCTGATCATCGCCTTCGTACTTGCCGGCGCCATTGCCGGCCTCGCCGGCTGGCTGCTCGCCATCCGCACCTCGGGCGCCACCGCCAATCTCGGCACCGGGCTGTTGTTCAACGCCTTTGCCGCGGTCGTCATCGGCGGCGTCAGCCTGAAAGGCGGTGTCGGCACCTTGCCCGGCGTCTATGCCGGCGTGCTGCTGCTCTCCTCCATCAACACGGCAATCAACCTGATGGGCCTGCCGGCCAATTTCACCCAGGTGATCCATGGCCTGCTGGTGCTCGCCGCCGTGCTGCTCGACGCCTTCAAGCAAACCATTCGCCAAAGACTCGCATGACAGGACAGCTCACATGACCGGACGGCTGCAAGACAAGGTCGCGCTGATCGTCGGCAGCGCGCGCGGCATCGGCAAGGGCATCGCCCAGCGCTTTGCCGAAGAAGGCGCAAGGCTGGTCCTGGCCGACAGCGAGGCCGAAGCCGGCCAGGCGACCGCGGACGAGCTCGGCGCGGATTTCATTCGCACCGACATCTCGCAAATGGCCGATGCAGAAGCTGCGGTGGCGCTGGCGCTGAGCCGCCATGGCCGCCTCGACATCGTCGTGCAGAATGCCGGCATCTATCCCTGGCAGCTGATCGAAAACACCAGCCCGGACGACTGGGACCGGGTGATGGCGGTCAATCTGCGCGGCACGTTCAACGCCACGCTGGCGGCGCTGGCGCCGATGAAGGCGCAAGGTTACGGGCGCATGCTCTACACCTCGTCGATCACCGGTCCGCACGTCACCAGCCCCGGCCACGGCCACTATGCCGCCAGCAAGGCCGGCATCAACGGCTTCATCCGCTCGGCGGCGCTGGAATTTTCGGGCTACGGCATCACCGTCAACGGCGTCGAGCCCGGCAACATCCTGACCGAAGCGATCGAGCTGCATCGCGGCGCCGCCTACATCAAGAACATGGAGGATTCGATCCCGCTCGGACGCCTCGGCAGTCCGCGCGACGTCGCCAACGCCTTCCTGTTCCTCGCCTCCGACGATGCCAGCTACATCACCGGCACCACCATCGTCGTCGACGGCGGCCAGTTGCTGCCCGAAGGCAAGGATTTCCGGCTGCTGCCGCCGTGATCAGCCGGATTTCTTGTACAGCAGCAACTCAGGCCGGTACTCGAAGTGCATGGTGTCGTAGTGATACCAGCGCCCGCCCCAGATGAAGCCGTTTTTCTCGAACAATTCCACGATTTCCAGCGGAATCCGGTTCTTGAAGGGAATGTGGGCCTTCGGGTTGGTTTTGTTCCTGTTGTTGTACCAATAGTCGGAGAAGCCGACATTGATATCGAAGGCCGCTCCGAACGAGTGAACGCTCAACCGGTCGGTGCCGGCGATCGGCCGCCAGACAAAGCCGCCGCCGGGCTTGAGCCCGTAACGGCTCAGTTCCGCGGGCATCGCCTCAAGCGCAGCGGAGACCTTGCCCAGCCGGTCGTTGATGCCGAAAATCCTGGTGACCTGCACGGTCTTCTCGCCGAGCTTCGGCAACCATTTGACGTTGGCGATGTGCTTGCCCACCTCGGCGGCACTTGCCCCGTAGAGCTTCTCGAAGAAAGGTTCATTGCGGATACGGCCGGGATCGAAATCCTCCGCCGGGACCAGCGCGCCCTCGGCTGCTCTGGGATAGACGTAGCGAAACATGTCTTCGATGTCGGGGCTCTCAAGCAGCGCGTCGGCGTCGCGCGCCTTGCCGTCGTCCCACATCATCGTGGTGCCGTCGGTCCAGGACAGCACATTGCCCGAGATGGTGAAAAGTCCGGGATAGGCCTTGAGCAAGGCAGCCTTGGCGGCCGGCTGGTCGACGCCGTCGCCCGCATTCCCTGCATAGGCGAAGCGTCCAGTGCCGACGATTGCCAATGCGAACAGCAACCGCAGCATCAGGCGCCCTGGATGATCCATCATTGTCCTGCCTTCCCGGAGGGCTTTCGTTCATCGTGTATTTAACAAGGCTGCTGTACCATGCTGGTCGAATCGAACGGGAGACAAATCGTGTCAAAAACCTTCAATGCTTTGATCCGGATGACGTTTACATTCATCTGCCTGGTCGGCCTGGCCTCGTCCGTCTCTATTCTTTTTCCAGCCACCGCATCCGCCCAGCGGATGCAGCGATGCGCCGACGAAGGCGAAATCTGCCGCCTGCCCTACCCCTCGGAAGTGGTCTACGGCGCGCGCGGGCAGACCACTTCGCGCTTCATCGATCGTCGTGCCGTGCCGTGTACGAATCGCGTCTTTGGGGACCCGGCGCCTGGCCGCGACAAGGCTTGCTACATCGTGAGGCGCGGCGGCGGTAACGACTATGGCGACAGTGATGACGACGACGACAATTACGGCGATGATGATTACGGCCAGGGCCGCGGCAGATGGGTGGCCTGCGCCCGGGAGAATCAGTTCTGTGATTTCCGTGGCCGCCAAGTGGTCAGATACGGAGCGCGCGGTCGGTTCACGCAAGGCGTTTTCAGGAACGGCGTGCGCTGCGGCAACGATGCCTTTGACGAGGATCCCGCTCCGCGTGCGAAGAAGACCTGCTACATCAGGAAGTAGACAGGTGCCGGCATGAAAGGGGGTGTGGCTCTTTGAGGCCGCGCCCGGAATCCGGGATCTTGGTGGGCGATGACGGGCTCGAACCGCCGACATCTTCGGTGTAAACGAAGCGCTCTACCAACTGAGCTAATCGCCCGCTCCGGCCGGACCTTTAAGCGGTCGCAACCGGCTTCGCAAGGCCAAATGAACAGCTGCGAGCTTAGCCGCACAGTGGTTTTCGCGGGCAAAGTGCCGCCCGTCAAAAAACCTTCTCCTCTTTGCGTTTATGCTGTCCAGCTGCGCTTGACACCCGGTGGCGAACCCCTTATCCACCGCCCCAACGACGAACACGGCTGACACGTGCTCGTCCAATGCGCGGGTGTAGCTCAGTTGGTTAGAGTGCCGGCCTGTCACGCCGGAGGTCGCGGGTTCGAGCCCCGTCACTCGCGCCATTAATTTCAAGGGGTTAGCTACCGCCCCTTGAAAAGTTTCAACTCTCATTCTGCGGAGAGTTTCAACTTTCTGTATTCGTTCCGTTCCAGGCCAAGCAGCTTTCTGCCCTTGCGGCGGCTGGCATCGGCTGAGCGGACGGCGGCCAGATTGACCGGCATATAGGTCTTCTGCAGCCCCTTGTTCCCGTCGATCGAATTGCCCATCTTGGCCGAGATTGCCTCGACCGACGCGCCTCCGGCATTCGCCTCGACCGCGCCGGAACGCCGCATGTCCATCAGCCGCCGCTTCTCCGATGTCCCGAACACCAGCGTGCGCAGATCGGCAAAGTCGTCGACCAGAGAATCCTTCGTGTAAGGCACGCCGGCGCGCGGCCGGCCGCCCTTCGGGCCCGGCGCGAAACCGCGCGAGCGAAAGATCGGCGCATCGTCAAGCAGGGTGACGCCTAGTGATTCGACATAGGCCAGCACCAGGCGCTGCGTGCGTGACGACAGCGTGCCGACAGCCGCCTCGCCACTCTTGCTGCGTGCAATCAGAAAACCCCATTCCTGTGCTGTCTGCATTGCCTGCGCCGGTGTGAGCGTGCGCACGTCGACGGGTGAGAAGCTCGTGTCCCACGCAACGGCGATGATGCAGGCCAGTCCGCGGTAGCCGGCGCGCCAGGCGCCCTTGACCATGCGCACCGCCTCGCCTGCCGTCCAGGTCTGGTGGCGCGGTGGTGGCGTCTGGCGGCGGATCGCCTGCGATGGGTCGGAGCCGGGCGGGCATAGCTTCATGCCGGCCATGACATTATAGAGCGAACGCCACGTCTTTACGGCACGGTAGGCGATGTCGACACCTTTGACCCGCAGCAGACGGCCATACCAGTCGTCGAGCAGCTCGAGGGTGATGTCGGCTGGCGGCAGGTCGGCGAAGTACGGCTCGATGAAGGTCCAGCCGCGCTCCCGATCCTCGCGGGTGCGCGGTGGCTTGCGCTTCCATGCATCCATGCGGCGATAGCGTGCAAAGGCGTCTCCGATGGAATCCTTTGGCCATACATGCAGGCGCGACGGCTCCCTGCCCTTGCGGAGTTCCTGCCAGCGGTCTTCCCACTCCTTGGCGATCGTCCAGGCCTCAGGCCCGTCGACCCCACAGGAAATGCATCTGAAGCCAGCTTCGACCATCTTCGGCGTCGGCAGCCAGTAGCCGTATTTGCCCTTACGGATGACGTAGTGCTTCAACTTGATCTTACCCAAGGGTCGCCAGCCTCGCTCTTGCAATGTCGATGCTAGACTGCGCGCCGGATCCTGATCCTGCAAGACCCGAGCGTCGATCGAGCCAGGCGTCGATCGCAACCATGTCGTAGTTGCCGGTAATTGGGCAGGCCTTGGGAAAGCCTTGATCCTGCAACGCGGGCAGCAATTCCATGAATTCCCGCAGCGTCAGGTGGAGATAACGCGCCGCCTTGATCGCCGGCACGAGCCGCGGCTGTACCGGGAAGCGGATAGATGACGGTTGTAATGTGTGGGTTTGGCTCATGGCACCAAAACTCTATCCACCGTCCATCGGGACGGCGGATGGGCGCTTGTCGTTGAGCGGGTGTGAATTTCGCCCGTGTCAGCACCTCCGCCGCACAGCATGCGATTTTCCTACTCCGTGATCTCGTTATTCCTGCATCGAGGGTGAATGAGGCTTAGAATAACGGCCTTTTTCCCCCATGCCTATTCGTCCAATCCTTAATTCGCAGAATCGGCGGCCACAGGGCGAGAATACTTATAATCGGCGGCTTCGAAGCCGCTACGCCCGGGCAACCCGGATACCCTCGGCGATGTTGACGCCATTACCCATCAGGTCGCCATCGTGCTCCTGCACGACGTCACCCAGGTGAATGCTAATCCGGAACTCAATGTGACGATCATCGGGCACCCCGGCATTGCGCTTAGCAATAGCGTTTTGACGCGCGTAGCGGACTACTTCCACAACGCTGCTGGACTCGACGAGGCTCCCATCACCGCGATAGACAGACGCGAGCGTTGCCTGCCGGTCGCCTGGACTGCCCCCCCGCGCTCCCGCCCCACACAGGATGCCGGCAAGCAGACGCTGAGCCAGGCGCCTCATCTCGGCTCGGGTGGAAATTGGCTACAGTGACGGACACAAGCCTGCTTTGCCACTTACTCGACGCTGCTGAGGAAGGCAGCTTTGCCGCTGTCGCACGAGACTGCGAAGTTGTTTCCCCTTCGTGGCCCGACGCGTCGCAGCTCTCACAATATCCGAATTCTTGAAGGGCCCCGATATTCCCGAACTGGACGGCCGATGTTGCGGGCCAAAGAGCGTTAAAAACGAGGCGCCCGGACCAATCACATTGCCGAGACAGAATTTGCGCTGTCCGGGAATAAAACGCCGCTTGCCGTGGTCCTCCATGCATAAGCTGCTGATTGCCTTGAAGGAACACCACACTGCAAACCTACACTTTGACGAGCACGACGGGGTCGGTCGGCGCACTCCAGGACCTCTGGAAGGCGAGAGGTCCGCCGCCTGCGGCCGGCTGCACCCAAGTACACTGCCTTGGAACGTCGCCTCAGGGCATACCTTTGTTATCAGCGATTGCCCGTCGGCCAAGGCACCGGTTTTGAAATTCGCTTGATGGCGTCCCTGCCCTTCCCGTTCGACTCCGTCGAGTCCTTGTGTGTCAATTTGTTGCGACGAGAGCTAGGGTTCAGACTCAATCAACCTATAGGGCTGATCTTGCCTTCAGTTCCGAGAAGGCACATTCTCTGCGTATCGGGCGGTCTCGTGAGGATCAATGTTCAAGAAAATAGTTCAGAGAGTGCCAGTTGGCGCCGCTGACCCGGTAAGCGACCTGATTGGTCTGATCGACTTGATCGAAATGGAGTTGGGGCTCTGGGCGGGTGGCAAAAGCGTGCGCAACCGTCTCTCCGAGGTCATCAGTGAAATTCGCCGATCCGAAGGTGTCGCGAGCCAGGAGAGTGTGAGCGTTTTGCTCGATGTTATCGAACGACTGGGTAATATTGAGCGGTTTTTGTCCGACAATGGTTTTGAGACTGGCTCTGAAACTTCCAACGGTTGACGCTTCGAACTCTGCTTGTACGACGAGAAGAGCGTGATCGGTCAGACCCAGAATGCGATGAGCGTTGCGAGTGCGACGGCGGAGAGAAAATTCCTTGCGAGCTTGTCGTAGCGGGTTGCGATGCGGCGGAAATCCTTGAGCCTGCAGAAGGCAGCTTCGATACGCCATCGGCCCTTGTATCGGGTCTCATCGTAGCTGATCGTCGCCTTGCGGTTTGATCGTCCCGGGATTACTGCCTGCGCCCCTTCAGACTTCAGGTGCTTGCGCAAGGCGTTGGCATCGTAGCCTTTGTCGGCGATCAGGCATCGCACGGGTCCGGCGGCATCCAGCAGCGGCTTGGCCATCGTGATCGGGATCGGGACAATTGAGAGGCGAAAGCTGTGACAACGAAAAGCCCGCCACCGAGAGCCAGACCAGAAAACTCATATTTTAGCACCTGCGAAACAAAGCTCACTATTCCGCGTTGAGGCTCGTCGAACAACGGAGCTTCACGAATGGATCCGGCAACTGCAGCTGTGATGATTTTGCTTTCTTGCAGTCCCGCCCAGGGAGTCTGCAAGCCACTCGATACATCACCGTCCATGTTCGGATCCCTTGACACATGCCAGTTGGCGTTAGCCGTGAGGCTCGAGGGCGCTCCCAACGGGGAGATCGTGGGGCGATGCAGTTCGATCGACCCCTCCGCTACAGGTTCCGTTCCAGCCGGGTACAGCACGATTGTCGTCACGCGGGGCACAGGGGCGGGTGCGGTGAGCAGTCGCTACATCGTGCCACACAAAAACTGAAGCCAGCCACCGTGAGGCAGCGGGCTATTCATTCTCGACCGGACATTTATAGGCCTTGCCCTCCCTCCATGAAGCCATACTCGGCATCGTTGGCTTCGCGCTCGTCGTCCGCTTCGCCATAGTCGTCGCCGCCCCTGTCATCGATCCCGGTGACTTCGATGCCACCGGCCAGACAGGGTTCGAGATCCGGGTCGCTCTACGAAGTCGAGCAGCTACATCAGGCGTTCTTCATCTTCGATCGAGCGACGGACCGCCATGTCCGAAAGGCAGAGGTTCGTGGCTGGATAGCGAAGAATCGCACACTTTCCTTCATTCGCATGGTTCGCAGAGATTAGCATTATCGCCTACTCTCATCTCGTCCGGCGTCGTCTCCCTCAAAGCAGCGCCGGTAAGGCTCGGCGCCCTTCTTGGTTTCTCACCGTATGTCAAAAGGAGGTCGCCGGGCCTTGCCAGGCCCCGCTGCTCATCGCTTGCGGGGTGTCCTGATGACTGAGCTTGGCCCCGTGGCCTAACGGCCCAAACCAAACGTTCCGAAAAGCTTTCCCAGGCTGGCGACAGCCGAAGGGCTGCAGAAGAGGGATCGTCAGACCGCTCCTGGCGCACCACAGCGACACCACCAAGCTGTAAGTCAGGTCCGTCGGCCCTGCTGATGAGTGCCCTTGGACAGATGGATTGCGTTTGCCACGAAAAAGGAATCGTACCGGCCCGTTCTCAGCACGTCAGCCGGAACGGGCCATGAGCAGAAGCAGCCGACTAGCTAAAATCGCAAGACGACCGAAGGACCACGTCGGCGATAGCACCGTCAGATCTGGATCATCACGTTGCCGGCCTCGCTTCTCACCGGATAGATCGCGAGATTGACGCAGACCGGCGCGCCCTGGCCTGGCCGGTGTTGTAATTGAAGCGGCCATTGTGCTTCGGACATCGATGACGTCGTCGATCACCAGCTTTCGGCTAGATGCGCCTTCTCATGCGTCCAATATCCGTCGGTGGCGAAGAACTCGTCATCGGGCGAGCGGCAAACCGCGAGGATCGAAGCAGATGACATCCTCTTGGAGATGTCGTCCACCGCGCACGCTTCAATCCAGTCAGCCATCTCCGGCTCCGGCAAAATTCGCTATCGCTATTCAGCGGCCGCCGACATATCCACCTGGTGAAATTCGCCGCGATAGGGTCTGGCTGTCGGCGGCAATTTCCGCTTGAGATAGAAATCCTCATATTTCAGCTGTCGAAGCAGCACCGGCCAGACCTCGCGATAGGCATGCCACATCGACGGGTTCGCCACCGGCAGGTCGTGCTTGATCAGCTCGTGCAGTCTTGGCAGCGCATGATAGGGCACCATCGGGAACATATGGTGTTCGACATGGTAGTTCATGTTCCAGTAGATGAAGCGGCTGACCGGGTTCATGTAGACGGTGCGCGTGTTCAGCCGGTGGTCGACGACATTGTCGGCCAAGCCGATATGCTGCAGCAACCCTGTCAGCACCATGTGCCAGCTGCCATAGAGGCGCGGCAGGCCGATCAGCACCAGCGGCAGCAGCGACCACGTGAACAACGCCAGCCCGACTGTCGCCGCATAGATGGCGACATGCCAGCGCGCAGCGATCACCGCCTTGTGCTGCTCCATCTCGGGGATATAGCTCTTCTCTTCATCGGACAGCTTGCCGAACGCCTGGCGCACCAGCGCCGGCAGCGAATAGCGGAAATCGAGAATACCGGTGAAGGCGAGCGCCGCCCGCAGCAGATCTGGGGGGCGCATGACGGCGATTTCGGCATCGCGGCCGACGATGATGGTATCGGTGTGATGGCGGGCATGGCTCCAGCGCCATTGCACTGGGTTGCGCATCAGCATGAAGCTTGAGATCTGGTAGACGACATCGTTCATCCAGCGCGTCCGGAACGCGGTGCCGTGGCCGCATTCGTGCCAGCGCGAGTCGCTCGACGAGCCGTAAAGCACGCCATAGACGAACAGGAACGGCACCACCCACCACGTGCCCCAGAACCATACGATGCCGGCGGCCGACACCAGGATCGCCGCGACCCAGATGATCGTGTCGCGGATTGCCGGCCCGTCGGAGCGTTGCATCAACTCCTTGATCGCCTTGCGCGGGACATCGGTGTGATACCATTCGGCCGAAGCCAATCCGGTCTCGATGGCGCGCTTGGTGCTTTCACCGACCAGGCTGTAGTCACGCTTCCTGCTTGCCGTCATCGTCATCTCCGCTTTCCCGCCTGCTCTCCGCAAGGGCCGCCTGGGGCCGGCCGGGCCGCGCCTGCTTCCGTATTCCGGCGCACTTCCCGCCCGCCGCGGCAACCGATCGTGCGTTTCAAGCCGGTCACGCCTGCAGTCTCGCAAAAGCGCCCGACGGCGCAGGGTAATCCTGTTGCGGCTGCCGGGCGATCGACGCTATCCTCGCTTCCGCTTGGGCGATCTGGCCGGCACCGTCGAGCACCCGGAACACGGCGTCATAGGAGCGGCTTTCGCCATGGTCCAGCCAGATCATCTCGCCCCGTTCCCGCGCGGCGAGATTGCCCAGAACATGATGCGTCGAGGGTTCGATCCCCAACGCATATAGGCCGGCCTGGAAGTTCTGCCACTGATACGTGCATGGCAGCTGATCCTTGCGGGTAACGACCTCGAAGCCGAGGCCCAGGTGGTCATTGACGACGGCCACCGGCACCTCGCCCGCCGCATCGGCGCCAAGCTCGTGCTCCCAGACCTGCTCGCTGAATCCGAGTTGCGGCGCCGGCACGGTTCGGTAGCCGACCTTCTGCGCCTCGTAGCGTTCGCCGGCGTGCGCCGCCCAGACGACATCCCGGATCGGCGCCAGGTAACGCGAACCCTCGTCGAGCAGGGGATGGCTGACGTTGACGTGATAGAAATACATGTGCGGCGTGCGGCTGAAACCATGATTGACGACGCGGTCCGACAGCCGGATCTCGGTGCCGCCGACATCGGCCTCGATGCGGCGCAGCAAATGGAGATCCTCGCCGAACACGGTTGCCTGCTGGACGATGCCTTCCGCCCACAGCACGCAGCGGTCGCCGTCCCAGGCCTCGCCGTAGCCGGTCAGCCGCGCCGGCACGGTGCCGATGCGGCCATGCAGCGAGTGCAATACCCGCTTGCGCCCCGGATACTTGTAGCTTTCGGCCGGCACGTCTTGCCGGCCCAGTATATGGTCGAGGCCGCAGGTGACGAGCAGCCCCGAAAACGACCGGCCAAAGGCGAAACCGTCCTCCCCTTCATGCTCGTGCAGTCCGGGGTGGCGAAAGCCACTCGGCGAATGCCAGCCGATCGCCTGGCCCCGGAAGTCGCAATCGGCGATATCGAGCGCCCGGTCGACCAGCGCCGTGAAGCGCAGGCCGGAGCCGGTGCGGAACTCGAGCATCCGGATGCCGCGCTCCACGCCGTCGCCGAGCGTCATCAGCCGCACGCCGGCAAACTGCGACAGCATGCCGGACCGCTCGGCCACCTGCCTTCGCGACAGCGTCTTGCCGTAAAGCTCTACCATGCGACGTCCTTCACTTTGCCCTCGCCTCCTTGAGCAAGGCCGACATGTCGGCGCCGGTGATGATGCTTTCCACCGTCAACAGGTCGGTGTCGGCGACCGTCTGTTCCGCGACGATTTCGCCGCGGCGCATGACGATGATGCGGTCGGCGACCTGAAACACGTGGTGGATGTTGTGGGTGATGAGCAGCACCGAGTGGCCGGCGTCGCGCACCTCCTTGACGAAGCGCAGCACGCCGTGGGTTTCCTCGACGCCAAGATTGTTGGTCGGCTCGTCGAGTATGATCACCTTGGCGGCGAACTGCATGGCGCGCGAGATCGCGATCGATTGCCGCTCACCGCCCGAGAGGGTGCTCACCAGCGCATCTGCATCGAGCTTTTTCGAAATGCCGACCCGCTTCAGCAGCGCCGAGGCGGCGTTGCGAAGCTTGGCGAGATCGAGCGGCGCGAACACGCCGAGCCAGCCGAAATTGACCGGCTCCCGGCCCAGGAAAAGATTGCGCGCGATGCTGAGGTCCGGCGCGAGCGATGTGTCTTGATGGATGGTCTCGATGCCGAGGTCCATCGCGTCGCGCGTCGAGCGGATCGATGCCTTCTCGCCGCGCACGAAGATGTCGCCGTGGTCGGCCGGGAAGACGCCGGAGATCGCTTTGATCAGCGTCGATTTCCCGGCGCCATTGTCGCCGAGCAGGGCAACCACCTCGCCTTCGTTGAGGGTGAACGAGGCGCTCTTCAGCGCACGCACGTTGCCGAAGGACTTTTGCAGGTCTTGCAGACGCAGCACTTCCATCGTCAGCTCCTTGCGGCGTTCTTCTGCAGCAAAGCGTGCAGGATGAGCATGGCGAGGATGATGACGCCGACGAAGATGTTGTATGCCAAGCCCGGCACGCCGATCAGCACGATGCCGTTGCGGATGGCGCGCAGCATCAGCGCGCCGACGATGGTGCCGAGGATGGTGCCGCGCCCGCCAGTGAGCGCCGTGCCGCCGACCACCACCATGGCGATCACTTCGAGTTCGTAGCCGGTGCCGGCCACCGGCGAGGCGGCCGAAATCCGGAACGCGCTGATCATGCCGGCCAGCCCGGCCACCACCGAGGTCAGGATGAACAGCCAGATCTTGACCGCGTCGGCCGGCACGCCGCGCGCCACCGCTGCGTTGCGGTTGCTGCCGATCGCGCTGATCCAGTTGCCGAGCTTGGCGTAGCGCAGGATGTAAATCGCCAGCAGCGACAGGCCGATGAACCACCAGAGCGAGGTGTAGAACCGGAACGAGCCTACATTGAAGCTGCCGGCAAGCAGCGTGACGAAGAAGCCGGGCTGGTCCCACGACTTCAGGGGGAATCCCTGCGTGATGTAGAGCGCCGCGCCGCGCACGACGAGCAGCATCGACAGCGTGACCAGGAACGAGGAAATGCCGATCTTGGTGACGATCAGCCCGTTGATGGCGCCGATCGCGATGCACAGCACAAGCCCGGCCAGGAGGGCGACGCCGATGTCGATACCGCCATTCTGCACCAGCAGCATCACCACGACGGGCGCAAGGCCGAACACGGCGCCGACCGACAGATCGAACTCGCCCGCCGTCAGCAGCAGCGTCATGCCGAGAGCGATGATGCCGAGCTCGGGCAGGAACGCCATCATGTTGGATATGTTGAGCGGCGACAGGAAGTTGCCGTCGGCGATGGCGAACACCACGAGCAGCACGATGAGGATGATGAGCGAGGAGAATTGCGGCGAGCGCAGCAGCGCAGACCTGCCCTTCGCTCGCTGCGTGTCGTCGTCTGCTGTGATTGCCATATCTGTCAGGACCATGCGTTTCGTCCGGCGCCCGCCATTTCGCGGCGGGCGCCGATTGTCGTCACTTATTGTAGAGTTTCAGGATCGGCTCGACGCTCGAGGCGTCGTAGAGGCTGAATGTGTGAATGTCGTAGCCGATCGGCTCGCCAGAGGCCGCAAGCCCGAGCAGCGCCACCGGCATGAAGCCCTGCGCCGACGGGTACTGCCAGGCCGCAGCATTGACGAAGCCGGACTTGACCGCCTCGGCCGTCTCCTTTGAGTTGCCCCAGCCGACGACCGGGACCTTGCCGGCCGACACACCGGCCCCGTCGAAGACGCGTTTGATGCTTGCTGCCACGGAATCGCCCAGTGCAATGATTGCCGGCGGATTGTTGGCGACCATGTAGTCGGTCATCTTGGCGATGATGCCGGCCGGGTCGGTGCCGCAATCGACCACGTCGTACTTGATGCCGAGCGGATCGAAGACGCTGGCGATGCCCTCGGTCTCGAGCTGCTGGTAGCTGGCGCCCGGCACTTCGACCGGCAGGAACACCTTGTCGCCCTGCTTCACCATCTTGTGGTCGACGAGATACTTGGCCCAGATGACGCCCGCTTCCCTGAGGTCGGCCCCGACATAGGCCTGCCGCCCGGTCGCCGGATCGTCGGTGTTGAAGAACACGATCGGTATGCCGGCGGCCTTGGCGGCCTTCACCTCCTCCGTCCACAGGCCGGGCTGAGCCGAGGTGGTGGCGATGCCGTCCGGCTTGGCGGCGAGCGCCGAGTTGAAAGCCTCCTTCTGCGCCGCCATGTCGCCGCCGCTGAACGAGATCTTGCAGGTCACCTTGAGCTGGTCGCAGGCCTTGGTCGCGCCGGCATTCCAGTCGATCCAGAACGCGTCCGAAGGGCCACCATGCGACAGCAGATAGAAGGTCTTCTGGCCGTCCTGCGCGAATGCCGGCAGGCTCATGGAGACCCCGGCTACCAGCGTTGCCGCGGCAGCCACTTTCAATGCGAATTTCAACATTCATTCCTCCCTTGGTTGGAGTTGCGCCGCCATGCGCCGGCGGCGCAACCGGCGCTCACAGGCCGTTGGCGCGGAACTTCCCGTCGAGGAATTTCTTCGCGCGCGGCACGTCGTCTTCCGAGAGATGCTCGATGATGACCGGGATGTTTGGGTGCTTTTCCGCCAGCCGCTGCAGATAGAGATCGTAATTCAGCGATCCCAGCCCGGGCGCCGGCAGCTCGATTTCGCCGACACCGCGGAAGGTGTGGCTTTCCAGCGCGTCCTCGTCGCCGATATCGGCGTGTTTCTCGGACTTGTCGCCGCCAGAACGCTTGACGTCCTTGGCATGCGCGATCTTGATCTTGTCGGTCAGCGTATCGAACACCTGGTTGAGGATCTGGTCCATCCTGTCGATGTTGTGGGTTTCGAAATAGTTGGTCGGATCCATCAGCAGGCCGAGGCCGGGATGGTCGACGTGGGCGAACATCTTCACCGTCTCCTCGACCGAACCGACGACATTGTTGACGTAGGTCTCGAGCAGGAAGACCGCGCCGTGGTCATAGGCGGTCTGGGCAAGCTCGGCGATCACCTTGCGGCATTCCTCGAATCCTTCCTCGGTCTTGTTCTTCGGGTGATGCACCCAGTCGGATTCGGTGTTGTAGGTACCGGTCTCGGAGATCACGTAGGGCGAGCCGAAGGCGCGCGCATTGCGGATGATCTCCTTGAGATAGCCGACGCGCTTGTCGCGCTCGGCCTTGTCGGGATGGATGATGTTGGTGTAGCCCGACACGCAGCAGATCGGCAGGTTGTTGTCGCGGAAGACGTCGCGCACCTGCTTGGCCTTTTCCTCAGTGATCTGCCCGGCCGACAGATCGATATCCCTGAAATGCAGGTCGAGCTGCACCGTGTTGAAACCGAGCCCGCGGATCTTCTTTGCCGTCTCTTCGAGGCCGTACGGGAAATAGCCCGTGAAAATACCTGCCTGCATCATGATGTGAACTCCTCCCTAAGCGATTCAGTTGGCTGATTTATCGAGATTTCGGAAAGCTTGACGGTGCGGCCCTCGTCGATCGAGCGGTAGCCGGCCTCGACCAGCGCCATCGTCTTGACGTTGTCGGCCACCGATAATGCCGGCGGCGCACCGGTCTTCACCGCGTGCTGCAATTGCTCCATGACGCCGATGAAGGCATGCGGGAACCACATCGTGTCCCAGCTCGGGCTGACCCACTTGCCATCCGTCGTCTCGGTCGACGCATAAGTCAGCGTCGAGGCCACGCCTTTCGGCCAGCCGATCGTGCCTTTGGCGACACCCTTAGTGCCGTCGACGCGCCAGTTGATGTGCTGGTCGTCCTCATAGCCCTCCTGGCGCGGTCCGGACCAGACATCCTCCAGCGACACGGCGAGCACGCCGGAGGGAAAGCGCAGCGTCGACACGGTGATGCCGTCGGTATGCTCGAATGTGGTGCGCGGGTCCTTGCGTGTCAGCGTGGTGATTTCCGAGGGATCGCCGAACAGGAAGCGCAGCACGTCCAGATGATGCACGCTCATATTGGCGAGCGTCAGCCGGTCGTAGTCCTGAAGGAAAGTCTGCCAGTGCGGGATCGCATGCATGTCGATCTGCGCGAAGACGATGTCGCCCAGCGCGCCGCCGTCGATGATCTGCTTCAGCACGCGCATCGACTGGTCGTAGCGCATGTTCTGGTTGACCGAGAGGATCTTGCCTGACTTTGCGACTTCGTCGCGCAGCTTCACGGCTTCATCGACCGACAGCGCCAGTGGCTTCTGCGCCAGGATCGCCTTGATGTGAGGCTGCTTCAGCGCATGGCGGATCAGCGCCGGCTGCAGATCGGGTGGAAAGGCAAGGTCGACGATCTCGACCTCAGAATCCTCGATCAGCTGTTCCGGCGTGTCGTGGACGGTCGGGATGTCCCAACGCGCGGCGACCTTCTGCGCATTGGAACGGGTCCGCGAGGCGATCGCCACCACGTTGAACCCCGCTTCGCGATAGGCTGCCAGATGGCACTCGGCCATGATCATGCCAGCGCCGATGCAGCCGATACGGTATTCTTTCGTGCGGACCTTCACGTCCGGCTCGAAGCCTTCGCTCGCCATGTCTTCCTCCCGAAATTCTGTTTTCGCAGCCGCGATCATCTCGCCAACGCGCCTCCGTCCTGCCCGAAATAATGCACCCGGGCCGGCTCGCAGGATATCGCTACCACGGCATCCGGCCTGATGTCGGGCTGGCCGCGCAGCAGCGCCTTCAGCCGCGCCTCTCCGGCGGCGAGCGTTACCACCGTGTAGCCGCCAAGCGGCTCGACCTCGAACACGCGTGCCGGGCGGCCAACGCCCCCGTCGACCCAGGGCCGGACCTTGATGTCCTCCGGCCTCAGCCCGATTTCGATCGCGTCGGCCGGAGCAGCGCGATCGTCGATGCTGACCGCGCCTTCGGCGGCCTCGATGCCACCGTCGCCGCGCACGGATTTGAGGATGTTCATGACAGGCGAACCAAGCAGTCGCGCCACATAGGTGTTCGCCGGGCGGTCGTAGATCTCGGACGGGGCGCCGATCTGCCGGATCCTGCCATTCTCCAGAATGGCGATGCGGTCGGCGATCGACATCGCCTCTTCCTGGTCATGGGTGACGTAGATCAGCGTCTTGCCGAGTTCGCGCTGGATGCGCTTGAGCTCGACGCGCGTTTCCTCGCGCAGCCGCGCATCGAGCGCAGAGATCGGGTCGTCCATCAGATAGGCGTTCGGGTCGCGCACCAGGGCGCGGGCTATGGCCACGCGCTGCCGCTCGCCACCGGAAAGCTGCGCCGGCGGCTTATGCAGGATATGGCCGATGTGGAGCTTGGCGGCCACGTCGGCGACACGCTTCTCGATCTGGGCCTCGGCGACCTTGCGCTCGACCAGCGGGAAACGCACATTGTCGCGCGCGCTCATATGGGGGAACAGCGCCAGGTTCTGGAACACCATGGCGACATTGCGCTCGGCCGGCGAGACGGTGTTGACCGGTTTGCCGCCGATCAGGATCTCTCCGGCATCAGGCGTCTCCAGCCCGAGCACGAGGCGCAGGATTGTCGATTTGCCCGCCAGCGGCGGCCCGAAGAAGCAGAAGAATTCGTTGTCATTGACGGTGAACGAGGCGTCGTCGACGGCGAGCGTCGTGCCGTAGCGCTTGCTGACATTGCGAAAGACGATATCGGCCACGTCAACCTGCCTTCATCGCAATGCCGCTGCGGGCATCGAAGACACGCACGGACGATGCCACGGGGGCGACGACGGCAAGCTCGCCGATCGACAGTCCGACATTATTGTCGAACACCGCCTTCACGGCGGTCTCGCCATCGCCGAGATGGACGACGGTCCTCGCGCCGATCCGCTCGACGAAGCTCACCCGCATGGCGAGGCCCTGCTCGCTCTGCACCAGCGACACCTGTTCGGGCCGGAAGCCGTAAAGCACCTCGGAGCGCGATCCGCGCAAGGTGGCGGCCAGCTCATCCGGCAGCGTCGGCGTGACCCCCAGCGGCCCGAGATCGACCACCAGGCCCCGATCGCTCTCCGCCGGCCTCCCCCTCAGCAGGTTCATGCCCGGGGCGCCGATGAAGCGTGCGACGAAGACGTTGGCCGGATTGTTGTAGACTTCCAGCGGCGTTCCCACCTGCTGCAGCACGCCGTGATCCATGACGGCAATGCGGTCGGCCATGGTCATGGCCTCGAGCTGGTCATGGGTGACGTAGACCATCGTCTGCCTGAACTGGCGCTGCAGCTGCTTGAGCTCGGTCCGCATCACCGCCCGGAAGGCGGCGTCGACATTGGACAGCGGCTCGTCGAGCAGAAAGATCGCCGGCTCCATGATTGCCGAGCGCCCGATCGCCACCCGCTGCAGGATGTTGACCGAGAGCCGGTCGGCCTTGCGGTCGAGCAGCGGCGTCAACTGCAGCAGCTCGGCGGTGGCGCCGACGCGGCGGTCGATCTCAGCTTTCGCCGCACCGCGCATCCGCGGCCCATAGGCAAGGTTCTGGCGCACCGTCATGTGGGTGAAGATGGCGTAGTTCTGGAAAACGAAGCCGACGCCGCGGCGGCCCATGGGCACGCCGGCCATGTCGCGCTCGCCAAACAGGATCTTGCCGCTGGTCGGCTCTTCCATGCCGGCGATCATGTTCATCGTCGTCGACTTGCCGCAGCCCGAAGGCCCGAGCAGCGCCATGAACTCGCCATCGGCGACATCGAGATCCATGGTCTTCAGCGCCGTGAACTCGCCAAAGGTCTTGACCAGGTTGCGCAACTGGATCGCGCTCATGCCGGCACCAGCCTTGCCCGCGCCATGCGCTTCATGGCGAATACGGCCACGATCGAAAGCACGACCAGGATGGCCAGCGCGATCGCCGCCACATAGCCCCAGATCAGGTCCTGCGTCGTGACCTTGTAGATGTAGACGGAGATCGTCTCCGTGGCGACGCCGGGGCCGCCGCCGGTCATGATGTAGAGCGTGTCGAAGATCTTGAAGTTCTCGATGACGCGGATCGCCAGCGCGATGATGATGATCGTCTTCATCTTCGGCAGCACGATGGTGACGAAGCGCTGCCACGGGTTGGCGCCGAGCAGGGTCGCCGCCTTGATCTGGTCCTGCGGCACGCCGACCAGGCCGGCAAGCAGGATCAGGAACATCAGCGGCGTCCACTGCCAGATATCGGCGATGATCACCGCGATCAGCGCCAGTGTGGGGTCAGACAGCCAGGCGATGGTGACGCGGGAACCGCTGAGTGCCGACAGGATGTCGTTCAGCGGCCCGCCCGACTGGAACAGCATGAAGAACATGTAGCCGGCCACCGCCGGAACCACCATCATCGGCATCAGCAGGATCGAATAGAAGATCCGCTTGCCCGGAAAATCGTCCGCGAACAGCGTCGCCAATGCCAGGCCAAGCAGGAATTCGACGGGCACGCACAAGACCATGACGATGGCCGTGCGCCTCAGCGCGCTCCAGAAGCGCGCATCGGCGGCAAGGTCGGTGTAGTTGGCGAAGCTGTTCCACATCTCCCATGCGTTCCACCAGCCCAGGCCGGATAGCGGCGACCAGTCGGTGACGCTGATGTAGAGCTGCATCAGCAGCGGGAAGACGGAGATGAAGAGCACCAGGATCTGCGCCGGCAGCGTCAGCCGGAATCCCAGCCGCGCTCCCTCGTCCCGCAGCGCGGGCTTGCCAAGCGCGGCCTTTGCGTCCTTCGAGACAGTCACGGTCACCGCGCTCATTGCTTGAGCGCGCCGAACGTCAGCCCGCGCACCAGATGGCGCTGGATGGCAATGCCCATGATGACCGGCGGCACCGCGGCGATAAGACCGAGCGCGGCCTTGGCCCCATAGAGTTGACCGGTCATCGAGGAGGACAGCGAGGCCATGTAGACGGGGATCGTCACCCATTCGCGCGTCGTCAGCAGCAGCGCGATCAGATAGTCCGACCAGTTGAGGATGAAGACGAAGAGGGCGGCGCTGGCCAGCGGTGCGCGCATCATCGGCAGCGTGATGCGCGTGAAGACGCGCAGCCGCGAACAACCTTCGACAAGCGCCGCTTCCTCGATCTCGCGCGGCATGTCGTCGAAGAAGGTCTTCATGAGCCAGAAAGCGAACGGCAGGGTGACGATGCCGTAGATCAGGGCCAGGCCAAACCAGCTGTCGGTGAAGTTCAGGAAGGCCCACATGATCATGACCGGGATCATCACCGCCATTGGCGGAAACAGCCTGAGCTGGATCAGCGCCAGCGGCAGGTTCTGGCCGGAGCCGAAACGCGACAGCCCGTAGGCCGCAGCCGTGCCCGCCGACATTGCGATCGCCGTGCCGAACACCGAAGACAGCAGCGACGACAGGATCGGCTTCAGCGCGGTGCGGTCGAGCGCCACGATCAGATTGTTGTTGGACTCGCCGAAGACGAACTGGAAATTGCCGAGCGTCGGGTTCTTCGGCCACCATGTCAGGTCGGCGCCGGTCGCCGACCATTCGGCGATCGGCTTGAAGGCCATCGACACCATCCACAGGATCGGTACCAGCGTCACCGCCATCGCCGCGAAGATCGCGGCGTAGCGGAATATCTCGAAGGGGACGGAACGCTTCATCTGGCTGCTTTGCTGGTGGCGTTGACTGCGGCGGGGAGGAACAGATGCTCCTCCCCTCCAGCGCTGATCCAGGGAGACGGATCAGCTGATCGGGTCGAGAACCGTCGGCCAGGCCTCCTTGTTCGTCCTGATGGCTTCGAGCAATTTGTCCTCGCCGATGCGGCGGGCGATCTTCTTCCACTCCGCTTCCGTGTCGGCCATCGCCTGTTCCGCTGTCTTGGCCTTGGTCAGCGACGCCATCAGATTTTCGTCCAATGCGTTGTGGAAGGCGGTGGCGCCGGGATAGTTGATCGTCGGCACCGTGCGGGCAACGGTCTCGCGCACCACGTCGATGTGGTAGGCGTGGTAGGTCTGGCGCACCAGCGGATCGGAGAAATCCGAGAGCCGGAACGGATCGAGATAGCCGCCCGGATTGGCGCTCATCCAGGCATAGATGCGGGCGGAGCCCAGCCACTGCAGCAAAAGGTAGGCGACCTCCTGGTTTTTCGACTGCGACGAGACCATGCCGGTCAGCGAGAACCACAGCACGGAACGGCTGATCAGCTTGCCGTCGACTTCGCGGCCGGGCGGCAGCATCGAGCCGATCTTGCCGGTGACGGCAGAATCTTTGTTGCCGGCATTGTCGAGGAATTTCGGCAGGTTCGAGAAGGCGCAGGTCATCGCCGCGCCGCCCTTGGCGAAATTTCCATACTGCTCCGGCCAGCCCCAGGAGATCGCGTCCGGCGAGTGATGAACCAGCGAGCCGACATATTCGTTGGTGGCGGCAATGCCGTGCTCGGAATTGATCAGCGGCTTGCCGTCGTCGCCGAACAGGAACTGGTTGGGCGATGCCATCGAGACATAGCGCTGATACCAGTTGGTGTAGCCCCAGCCCTGGTTGCGCAGGTCGGTGGAGCCGAACAGGCCCTTGTCGGGCCGCTGGAAGAAGCCCGCGATGTCACTGTGCTGCTTCCAGGTCTTCGGCGGCGCCAGATCGTAGCCGAATTTGTCCTTGAACGCCTTCTGCTCGGCAGCGTCGCCGAACAGGTCGGTGCGGTAGACCCAGGTCTGGAAGTCGCCGTCCAGCGACACGCCATAGTTGGACCCGCGATATTTGTTGAGCAGCGACACGCCCTTGGCGCCGTCGACATAGCCGGTCTTGGGATCGTCCCATTCGGGCTTGTACTGGGCGACGAAGTCGTCGAGCTTGGCGATGCCGCCGGTCTCGGCAAGGTCGCCGAGGCGGTTCCATTCCGTCGAGTAGATGTCATAGGCCCCACCCTTGGTGGAGATGTCCTGCATCGTCTTGGTGAATTCCTGGCCGTTCGGCAGGCCGACGATCTCGATCTGGATGCCGGTCTCCTTTTCCCACAGCTCCTTGATCGACGGCGCACCCGCAGGGAAAGGCTGTGTGAGTTGGCCAATCGAGCCATCCGACAGGCCAAGCACGATCTTGGCCGGTGCCTTGCCAGCTCCCCTCAAGGCCTTGGCCGCCTCAACGGCACGGCCTTCCGGCGTGTCGGCGCCATATTGATAGCGCTCTGCGCCCTCGAAACCGGTGGGGCCGCCGACCATGCCTGGCGCCAGCGCGTCGGCCGCAACGGCACGGCCGGGACGGATGAATTGCGGTGCGATACCGGCCGCAGCCACGAACGCCGCGGCCTTTCCTCCGGACGCCAACAAGCCGCGTCGCGATATGCGGATCAGATCAGACATTGGAATTCCTCCCTCAGGGCCGATGTTTCCTCCACGAGCCCATTGAGGGATATTGACGGCAGCACCGGAAGGCTGTCAACATCATAAATACTCAAAATACATCGTAACACCGCAACCGCGGAGAAAATACGTCATGCAAAGGTCGACACACGGGCTCAATGCCTCGATTTGATGGGAAATCTGCCTTTCTGGCACGCGACTATCACGCCGGGCGACGCGATTTAGCCCAACCTCCTTGCGCATCGGCTAAGGCTCGATACATCATTTCCCATCAGAATCGCTGATGGCTGGCAGCTGTGGCCGTCGGACGGGCTAGCGGCATTGTGCGATCTGATGCATTGAGGAGATGAAGACGGTGCGTTCGACCTTGACTGACATAGCCCGGGAAGCCGGCGTTTCCGCCGCCACCGTCGACCGCGTGCTGAACAACAGGCCCGGTGTGCGGGCGCGCACGCGTGAGATCGTGCTCGAAATGGCGCAGCGCCTCGGCTACATCGCGGAGGGCCCGAACGGAGCGCCGCCCAGGCCCTCACCTGGAGAGGTCATCCGTCTCGACTTCGCTCTGCCGGCCGGCACCAATTCCTTCATCAAGATGCTGCATCGACACATCGAAGCGCAGGCCCTAGCGCGCCCCGATCTCGACGTCCACATCGCCACCATAGAGGGCTTCAACCCCGACCGGCTCGCCCGCCTGCTGCAAGAATTGCGTGGACAGACACAAGGCGTCGGCGTGATCGCGCTGGATCATCCAACGGTGCGCGAGGCGATCCGCTCGCTGTCAGCCAATGACGTCAAGGTGGTGACCATCGCCTCCGACATCCTGCATGTTCCGAGAGTGGCCTATATCGGCATAGACAACCGCGCCGCGGGGCGGCTGGCCGGCTATCTGCTTAACCGCTTCATGGGATCGGAACGCCCAAGCAAGGTGGCGCTGTTCGCCGGCTCGCTGTCCTATCGCGGCCATGAGGAACGCGAGATGGGATTCCGGCACATCTTGACCGAGGAGTCGCCCAATCTCAAGATCGTCGAGATGCGCGAAATGCTGGATGACCGAGAGAAGGCTTATTCGGAAGCATCAGCGCTTCTGGACCGGCACCCCGATCTTGCCGCGATCTACAATGTCGGCGCCGGCAACACCGGCATCGCTCGGGCGCTCAAGGAGCGTGGACGCGCCAAAGACATTCTCTTTCTCGGCCACGAGGTGACAGACGGCACCAAGGAACTTTTGTTGGATGGGACGCTCGATGCGGTCATAGATCAAAATCCGCGCGTCGAGGCGCGGGAAGCGCTCAACATTTTAAGCCACTCCGTCAGGCACCTGAACTATGAACCGCATCAACCACGACTTCAGGTCATCTTCAAAGAGAATATACCTGAAATCTGATCAATGGATCCGTGATCTTATCGCAAAGCACAGCGTTGGCGTCGCCACCGGTCACAAATACGAACGAGAGCCCGAATGATCTCGTCAAAGCCGCCGATCTGGCACTATTCCGTGCGAAGTCGGAGGGACGAGATCGGGTCGTGGTTGATGGTGCATGAGAAGGCCGTCGCCCGTTGCACCTCGGTCAGCCTTTCCGAACCTAAAAAGACCAAGTCCACTCATAGCACCGAGGTCGCGAACGATTGGGGCGAAGACGGTTCTGGATGTCGCCGGCACGAAGCCGACGAATGGCATACGCCCGTCCGTCCGCCACGATCACCTGAAGCATCGCCCCGATCAAAGGCGCTCGAGCAGATATGTTGCAGGCGACCTCGTGTGTTACACACGCACGCTGAGTTTTCGGGTCGGACACGAGATCGATGGATCAGGAGACGCTTCTTGCCGCAGTCCTCTTAGCTGATGTCGTGGGCAGCACGCCGCTGTATGAGCGGATCGGAGACGATGCCGCTCTACAGCAGGTCTCGGATTGCCTGGACACAATGCGCGAGATTGTCGCCAAGCACCGTGGTGATTTCATTTACTCGAAAGGCGATGACATACTCAGCCTCTTCGAGAGCCCGGAAATGGCGCTGAGGGCCGTCTGCCAAATTACCCATCAACTGACTAAAGGGCCGTTGAGCGCCCGTATCGGATTGCATTTCGGGGCGGTCATTCGCGCGCGGGGCGCGATATTCGGTGACGTTGTCAATGTCACCGCAAGGTTGTCCACCACGGCGAACCCCGGAGAGGTGCTGATCAGCCAGAGCTTCTGCGAAGCCCTTTCCCCGAGAAGCCGCAAGGGCCTGCGGCTCCTCGACAAAATGGCCTTGAAAGGGAAGCAAGAGTTCTTCGATGTCTATACCCTGTGGAGCGACGATGGGGCCCCCGGTACGCAGATCACCAGCCATGGCGCCACTACAGATAGACGCTCGGTCCTGCCGCGGCAGATTCATCTGGTCATCCGCTACAGAGATCAGCTGCGATCCTGTCGAAACGGCGAATCCGTGACAATCGGCAGATCGGCGGAATGCGATATCATCGTCGAGCGGCCCTGGGTATCGAGGCGCCACGCCGCCTTCACCATATTGAATGGCAGAGCTCGGCTTCTCGAACGAAGCTCTTCGGGCACATTTGTTTCCATGGGACTCGGCCATGAAGTATTCGTACGCCGTGAAGATATTGTCCTCTTCGGCTCCGGCGTCATCTCGCCTGGAGTGAAGTCGGCACTCGACGAAGCCCAGCTTCTTCACTACGAAATTGTCTCGGATTGACCCGGCCCGGCTACTAGCTCGACCGGTTTCGAGCTGGTTCGCTGGCGCCCTCAATGTCGCGCTGTATCACCGCGATCAGCTGGAAGGCAAGATTCAGGAGCGCTACGGCATTGAGAAGGACCGCGCTCAGCGCGACATCGATGACTGGTATGGCCGGCAAGGCTGGTAGGTCGCCGGTTCCAAACTGAACTTGAAAAAGGGCTCCGAGAGTACGTTTTTGCCGCGTTTCCTGTCACCTTTTCGTGAGTCTCACGACAAGAGCGCTCACCGAGAGACGTGGAACCGCCAAAGGTGCCCGTCGTTATCTGGTTCTCGAAATTACATTGGGGGATTAGTTGGACAGAGACGACGCCTCAGCGATCGCAACTGGAGTTAGCGGGCTCGACTACATTCTTCGTGGCGGCTACGCCAGGAACCGCTCCCATCTCATCGAAGGGAAGCCGAACGCGAGGCAAGAAAACGGGCTGATATCGGCTGATGGTCGCGACGCATCACGCGGCTTTTCGACGAGCGGGTCTGAAAGGCTGCGCGAACGTGAAAACGTCTGGCCGGATGCCCGCCTCGACTTGCTTCCATGTGACCGGGTGGGCAATTGGGAAGCCGGGCCGCGCTCGCGGGGAAAAAGCGCCTATTGCGGTATTGCCCCGTCCGTTGCGCAGGTAGTCGAGAAAGATCCGGCCTCCTCGGGCTGCGGGGTCAGCTGACAACAGGTATCGGTCAGGATCGGTATCAACCAGACGGTGGGCGAGCGACTTGGCCAGTTTCCGGGCGCTGTCATGGGTCATCTTCGCAACGAGCGGTGCCATCAAGTGGATGCCTTTGCCGCCAGTGACCTTTGGCCAGCTCTCCAAGCCTGCCGCTTCCAAGATGCCCCGTAGCGCCAGCGTGGCCTCGATCACAGCGTCCCATGGGACGCCTTCTCCGGGATCGAGGTCGAGGACGAGCCGGTCCGCATGTTCGATGTCGTCAATCGTCGCGTTCCAAGGATGAAGCTCAACGGCATCCATCTCGACCAAGCCAAGCAGACCATCCATGTCATCTATCCATACCCGAATGCCTTCGCCGCCTTCGCGCTTTTGAACGCGGAGCTGGTGCACGGACGCCGGTATCCGAGGTAGCGGTCCCTTGTGATAGAAGGTTGCGCCGGAGGCGTGGCGGACCATCTTCAGCGGTCGCCGAACCAGATGAACTAGAGCTTGATCAGCGACCCGCCGCCAATAGTCTGCCAGCTCTTCCTTGGAAGGTGCAACCGCATCGGGTAGCAGCTGGAGAATGTTCTCGCGCGGGACGCCGTGTTGGCCTTCCGACCTCCGCTTGGACGGCGATGGAGGCTTGGGCGGGATTGCCTTAAGGTCCTCGCGGAGTCCCTTGAAGACCGCCTCACGCAAGATGCCCCGGTCCGACACGCCACTGAATTGCACCTCGGCGAGAACGTCTGGTTTGACCCATGTTGCCTTGGGCTTTTTGATCGGCTCCGACAGCGGTGACTTGGCGACTACGAGCGGATTAAGCCGTTCCCTAACGCGCCGGGCTGCGTCCAGCGTATAGCCGGTCTGGGCCTTCCCGGCATAAAGCAGCCGGTCGCCCTCTCGCCTGCCGATGTACAACGATGCGATGCGGCGTGGCTGCGCGCCAAGTTTCTCGACGAAAGCCACGATTGGAAAAGTGTCGCTCTTGACACATTTGACCTTGACCCAACTGGTCTGGACGCCCGAGCGGTAGTGAGCATCCGCTCGCTTGGATACGATTCCCTCTATGCCCATCCGGCAGGCATGGTCGAACATATCCTTGCCGTTCACCTCCAGATGCTCGGCATAAGTCAGGGTTGGCTCGGTTTCGGTCAGCAGCTTCTTCAGCGCAGCCTTGCGCTTCACTAACGGTTGTTCCCGTAGATCACGGCCATCGAGGTACAGGAGGTCGAAAGCGTAGAGAGTCATCCGCAGTGAACTTGGGTTGCCCAGCTCACGTTCCAGGGCTTGATAGTCCGGCAGGCCGGTGTCGCCCAGGACGACAGCTTCACCATCGATGATAGCGGATTTGACCGGCAGGCTTGCCGCGACCTGAACAATCCTCTTGTAACGGTGGGACCAATCGTAGCCGCGACGCGTGAATGCTCGCGCCTTTCCGCCTTCAACGACCAGCTGCGTCCTGTAGCCGTCATATTTGATCTCGTGAAGCCAATCTCCACCTTCGGGAGCTTTCTCGACCAGTGTGGGCGATTGGAACTCGATGAACGAAAGCCGGTCAATGGCACTGGTCATATGCTCGCGACTCCAGGAATCGCGACTCAAGCCCCAGCGCCCCTGTCGGTTCCGAGCCTTTTAGAAGAATTGCATCGCGACGATTGGTTATCCGCCTCACCTGTTGATGTGACGGCGCAGCAGTCTGATGTTGCGATTGTTCGCCTTAAAATAGACGTCGAAGATCGAGCCGAGAATTGGAACACTTCCTACGAGCGTATCCAGCAGCACGTTGCCTAGCATGCGGGCGACCAAGCCGTTTCCGGCACCGACGTTTCGAGCTCGCAAGACGATGTAGGCCGAGACAATGCCCGTCGCCGCATCTCCGAGTACGGGGACCAGACCTACGAGCGCATCCAGTCCAAAACGAATTGATGTGCCTGGAATGCGCCAGCGGGAATCGAGTAGCGCGGCCAATAGATCCAACTCGGCAAGTACGTTTACTGTATGACCACCGTGACCGCCCTGCCCGATCATGCCAACTCGCGCGCTCCAGTACGATTTAGTATCTCTCCCTGATGGATAGCCGTCACCTTAGATATCGCTTTGACCGCCTGAATTCGCTTGCGTCCTGTGCGATGGCACGCCGTCGAGCAAGGCCGTCTCACCGGAGCTTTTCGGCGCCTCAACGGGCAATTCACCAGTAGGCGTCATTTTGCTGATGGCCTCAGGCAAATCTCGCGTGATCCGACTTATGAGTTCCTCGCGCGAAAGGCCGGTCTGCATCGAGAGGGAAGTCAGGGTGTCTTCGTCTATGGCTGCTTCTACCTCGCTTGGCTGGATCGGCTCGTTCGGCCCGGTGCCTACCCACGAATCGACCTTCGATCCGGCGCCTGCCCCTCTGAACCGGTCGAGAATATCGCCAAGCGCGGTCCCCGAAACGCCCTTTGAAAGCTGATCCAGAATCCCGCCTTGCGGGTCATTTGGGTTGCGATCACCCGCTCTACGGATCATGTCGCCGATCTTGTCGCGATTTTGGTATGCCAGGACGCCGAGCATCGCGATCGCCAATTTCCCCAGATTTGCCATTGGTACCTCCACTGTTCAATGGACAAGGGCTCAACATCACAAAAGTTCCGACGGCGACGATCTAATTGAATAAGGCGGGGCGTGTCGACACAGACGTGAGCGGTGCTGCCTAACCGGCTTGTTTCCGTTTGCGGTGCGGCTTCGGCCTCGCAGACGTTGATCGTGCAAAGCTCGTTGCCTGCCTGATCGCGCATGCGCACTAACCATCCGGTCATATCGTCATCGCCCAGATCAGCCAACAGGCCGATTACGCAACGGATCGCTTCGGCGCGAGCGGCCTCAAAACTTGGCGTCTCGGCAGGCGGAACCTGGCGAGCCTGGTCGGCGTCGCGATAGTAGAACGTATAAGCGAGATGGATCCCACGCGCTGCCTTAGAGTATGGAACTACCACCCTCATCCTTGACGGGGGTTTGGCCAAACAGCGAACATCGGCTAGGCCTAAGACGATCGATCGAGCTCGACTCGCGCGACGGCGTAGGCGCCAAGCGAGATGATTTGATCACCCAGCGATCTTGCGGAACTTTCCATGAAGTCGGGATCGGTTGCCGCCCGCTCGAACTGCTCGGCGGCGAGAAGAGCAACACGGGCGCTGCTCGGCGCATCCGAAAGCCGCACAGATTGCGTCTCGGCGGTGAGGTTAGCGACCCACAGGGTCACGCGCCGATCTTTTTCAGCTGCGATCGTGGCGACGCCGTCAACGGCGGAAGTTCCTACGGACAGCAAGGTGGCTTCGCCGAGCTTTGAGAGACCAGCCAAGACATGGAAAGCGGGATAGACCGTTGGGCCATCCTGCTGGTCATACCATGGCTGCACGAAATCAGCCTTCCTATGGATTTGGCCAAAGGGGCCGGCGAAGTCACCGAACGCGACGGCCTCGATTCCTTCGCGAGCGCAGGCCGCGAAATATCCGACAGTCCAAGCCGCATTGAACAGCCCGCGCTGACGAGGATCAATGCGCGATAGACAGACGCGAGCGTTCGCTTCATTCGGCGCAGTGGATTTTCCGTATGGGTTCTCACGGCAGCCGAGCTGGATGGGACCGATACGCAGTGGCAAGCGTTCCCCCATGAAAGCATGCGCGGAGTGGATTAGATGGGGGATTGCCTGAAGTGTCTCCATCACCGAGACATCATCTGCGGCGTGCACGCTTGGACAGGTGGTGAAGGTCACGTAGTCGAGCGCTTCGGCTGGCGGACGCTTGCGGTTGAGTTCGGTGAAGTAAGCGGCCATGCCGCCGCCCAGCGCGATGCCCGGGAAAGCCCGGCGAGCGGCGGAGTAGCTTTCGTGGAAGCTGGGCATAGTCGGCCACGGTGCTCCCGGCTGTACGGATGTCATGTCCTGCGCCGGAAATACGGAGACAGCTTCTAGTTTGAGGCCGAGTGAGTGGACAGCATCCGCGACCGGCGCCAATTCGCCGAATGGATCGCGCGTGCCCTTGCTGACAATCTCAAGGACCACGCCAGCGCCGGTCAGCCGTGCGAGCGCGGCGTAGCTTTCTAGTTCGTCCTGGCCGTGTGCGATCCGGAGATCGACCTGGCAGACCATCCACTGGGGAGCCATTCGTCGTAGGAGCTCGGGGGTTTCGAGCGCGTGCTTTGCCTCGTCGGCGGCGACGCCGACGCCAGTGCGGGGCACTCGGCCGACCGGTCCGCCGATCGTCAGGTTGATGAGTGGATTGCGATTTTCAGACGTCCCGGCAGGGAGCGTTCCTGACACGTGAAGCCGGACGGCCTGCGTGAATTTCTGGCCCTTGGGCAGTCTGTAAGGCCACGGGCGACGCAGAGGGCGGACATAGGTTTTATAGGAGGCGTCAGACCAATTGCGTTGATCCTCCATCTCAAAGGCATCACCCTCCATGGTGCATGTCGCCCAGATCCCAGGCGCGATCTCGTGCGACAACGCCCGGATGTCGGTGAACGGACACTTAGGATCGATGTGGTCCGGAAAGAACGATAGCTCGTCGTGACCATCCTCATGCAGCACCCTTATCGGCTTGCCGGCCAAGGCCTCGATCGGATGAAGGACGACGAAGCCGGTCCGGTTCGTCAAAAGGTCGGTCTCGGGCTCTGCCTCCGCCACAAACGACAGCGCACCATCGCCACGGCCTGAGACGCGCGCCCGGTAAATCAGGCGGCCGGATGTTGCAGCACATGTTGCACGGTATTCAATGGCGAACGCATCCGGCCTCTCGTCGATCCGCAGATCATCGAGAACGGTGGTACATGTTCCCCAGTTTTCGTCCCGTACAAGAAACGAGATTCCGCGCAAGACCTCGATCGTCCCGATGCGGATGTAACGCAACGCCCCATTGTCGAACGCGACCGACAAGGATCCGGCGCGCAGTGTGCGCAGCGGTGCCTCGAGCTGTTCGGTGCCACACAAGCGGACTGCCAGGGAAGCTGTCGAGGTCAAATTGCCCGCTCCGTCGTGGCGTCGAAGATCGAGGCCCGGTTCATGTTGATGTCGATCGCAAGCTTCTCGCCCGGACGGCTGACATCGTGCGCCTGCAGCTCAGCCATCACCGGCGCGCCGGCCAGTCGGAATGTCGCGTAGCTGCGCGAGCCGGTCGGCTGCAGCAGGTCGATCGTTGCCTCATAGCGAAACGTGCCCTGCTCCGGCGTTGCAGTGTGCGCACGAGTGAGGTGTTCTGGCCTCAACCCGAGCAGCACCTGCTGTCCGTCCGCGACGCCCTTCAGCCCCCTGCCGCGCGCTAAAGGCAGCAGTGCATCCGCGAGCCGGATGGCAGCGGCGCCTGCGTCCAAGGCAAGGGTACCTGGCAGGAAGCTCATCCGCGGCGAACCCAGGAACCCAGCGACGAACGTTGAGGCCGGGTGCTCGAACAACTCGAGTGGCGCGCCCTGCTGCTCTATCAACCCGTCGCGCATCAGCACGATGCGGTCAGCCAACGTCATCGCTTCGATCTGGTCATGGGTGACGTAGATCATCGTTGTCGCAATGTCCTGGTGAAGGCGTTTGATTTCGCCGCGCATTTCGTCGCGAAGTTGTGCGTCGAGGTTGGACAGCGGCTCGTCGAACAAAAAAATGCGGGGGTTGCGGACTATGGCGCGGCCGATGGCGACGCGCTGGCGCTGGCCACCTGACAATTGGCGCGGAAAACGCCCCAGCAACGGAGTGATGCCAAGCATGCGTGCCGCCTCGGCGACGCGCAACTCGACCTCTGGCTTCGGCATCTTGCGAGCCTTGAGGCCAAAGCCAATGTTCTTGGCCACGCTCATATGCGGATAGAGCGCATAATCTTGAAACACCATTGCCACGTCGCGATCGCGCGGCCGGAAATCATTAACCACCTCGCCGCCAATCTCGATCGTGCCTTGTGAGCTCTCCTCCAGTCCTGCGATGGTCCTCAGCAGAGTGCTCTTGCCGCAACCGGAGGGCCCAACCAGGACCGTGAACTCGCCGTCGCGGATGTGGAGGTCAATGCCGCGCACGGCATGGAATGCGCCGTAGCGCTTGTGCAAGCCGGTAATTCTGACTTCGGCCATGCCTTCCCTTCCTATCCGCGAACGGCGCCGAGCGTCAGCCCGCGCACAAGATGTCGTTGAGCAAGCACTCCAAGGGCGATCGACGGCACAAGGGAGACGATGGCAAGGGCCGCGGCTTCGCCATATTGCGCGCCCTGGAAGCCGATGAAGGCGCGGAAGACCGTTGGCAGCGTAAAGGCAGTTCGGCTGGTCAAGATCAGAGCGAAGAAGAACTCCGTCCAGCATGCAATGAAGGCGAAGACAGCCGCCGCGACGATGCCCGGTGCTGCGAGCGGCACGGCAACGCGCCAGAACGCCTCCCATCTCGTGCAGCCATCGACGAGGGCCGCCTCCTCCATCGACTTCGGCATGCCGCGGAAATAGGCGAACATCATCCACACCGAGACCGGCAGCGTGAAGACCGTATAGGCGATGATCAGGCCGACATGAGTGTCGTAGAGCCCGACCTGGCGATAGATCAGGAACACCGGCAGCACGATCCCGATCGGCGGCAAAAAGCGCTGCGACAGCACCCAGAAAGACAGATGCTTGCCGCCGGTGTCGTAGCGCGCCAGGCTATAGGCCATCAGCGTGCCGAGCAGCGCCGAAAGCACCGTGGCCGAAAGCGAAATAATCAGGCTGTTGACGAGCCCGTCGAGACCACGATAGGCGAACAGCGCAGCTTTGTAGTGGACAAGCGTCGGAGCGGCGGGGAACCAGACAGGCGGTACGGTGAGGTAGTCGTCGCTGGGCTTGATGGAGGTGTTGAACATCCAGTAGAGCGGCCACAGCACGAACACCAGGAAGAACCCCAGCAGCAGAATTCGGCCGATCGGCAACGACCGGCGTTTCCTGCGGCGGGCGGGCGCGACGGCGGCCATCAGACCGGTTCTACCTTCAAGAGCCGACGCACCAGCAACGTCACGATGAGCGCCGTAAAGATCAGGAACAGCCAACTTCCTGCTGTTGCCTGCGACAGATGAAACTGCGTGAAGCCGATGGTATAAAGATAATAGGAGGCCGTGTAGGTTTGTGTTCCCGGGCCACCCCCTGTCATGATGAAAATGGTATCGAACATACGGATTGCGTCGAGCAGACGGAAGGTCAGCGCCAGCAGCATCATCGGCCCGAGATGCGGGAGCGTGATCGCCCAAAAAACCTGCCAGGCGTTGACGCCGTCGAGTTCTGCCGCCTCATAGAGATTGGGTGGGATTGCGGTCAGCCCGGCGAGCAGGATGACGAACATGAACGGCGTCCACTGCCAGACATCGGCGATGATCAGCGAGACGTAGAGCCACGGGCGCTCCGTCATCCAGCCGATCGTAACCTCCTGCCCCAATAGTTGCGTCAGGATATAGTTCGTCGGTCCGAAAGGCCGCTGTAAAAGCAGCGTCCAGGCTTGGCCGACGATGACCGGGCTGATGAACAGCGGCACGATCAGGATCGACATGATCACACCGCGGCCCGGAAAGCTGCGCACCATTGCCAGCGCCACCAAGAGGCCGAGAACGAATTCTATAGCGACGCTGATGCCCGACAGCGATGCTGTCAGCAACAGCGACCAACGTGCTACGGGATCGAACACGACCCGCTCGAAGTTCTTCAATCCGACAAAGGCGTGGCCCGGCACCTGGAAGTCGTAGTTGATGAAGGATACCACCAGCGAGAACAGAAGCGGATAGATCGACAGTGCCAATATCAGCAGCACAGCGGGGGCGACCAGCAGCCACTTGAAATGACGGTCTGCCCATTGGGCAAAGGCAGACAGCCGGGGCGGTGCGCCGGCGGCCTTCAAATGACGGATCGTGGCTGTGGGCTGCATAGGCGTATCCTATCGCCGCTTAGCGGGGAGGTGTTGCGAGCCAAGCGCCCGCAACACCAATTGCTCCAGAGAGTCCGCCTCCCTTCAGAGGGTGACCGCCATGCCAAGTTTTTCCACCGTGTTGTCGGCGGTGGCGCCAGGCAGTTTCAAGAACTCGGTGTAGAAGCCCTTCTGCGAATCCACACCCAGTCGGTCGGTCGTCTCGTTCCACTCGGCGGCCGCCGTTTCAAGCGATGCCTTCGGATCCGCACCAGCCCACACTGCCGTGCACATGCGATCGATGCTCAAGAAGTAGTCCTGCGCGCCTGGCATGATCGGGTCGAGCAGACCGACATTTGCCGAGTTGTTGAGGTTGGCAAGGTACTCCTTGGCACTCGGGAAGAGCGCGCCGTAGAGCTCGGACTTGAAGTGCGAGATGCGGTACGGGTCGCGTAGCGCGTAGGGCAGCATGCAACGTGCCAGCGAGACGGGTGGCGAGCATACCCATTGCATGAACAGATATGCCGCCTCGGGGTTGGGCGAGTCGGCCGACAGTGCCTTGTTGTAGCCGGTGGCATGTTCCGGATTTCCCGGAACCACGGCATAGCCGACCTTGCCGGCGATCTGAGACTGCGGAATGAAGTTGATTGCCGTGGCCGACTGCGAATAGTTCGCCGCCATACGGCCGCTAGGAGGCCAGGAATAGATCATCGCGACTTTGCCGGTCAGGAAAGCCGCCCACAAGGAGACGGCGTCGAGCTCGTTGTTGCCGGGGATCGAGGCCTTGTTTGCGGCGAGCATGTTTGTCAGCGTCTTGACGCCGGCATCCGAAACCAAACCTGCCTCCATGTCGTCGCCGAAGAGTTTTCCGCCGTTGGCCCGGTACTGCTGCAGAAAGTCGAACTGATTGCCGGGGCTGCCCGCCTTGCGGAAATGTCCCGCGCCATAGACCTTTGGCGCCATCTGGTCGGTGATGAACTGGGCGATCTGGGCATATTCTTCCCATGTCTTGGGCGGTCCAAGCTTGGCGTTGAACTTCGCCTGGTAAGCCTCCACCATTTTCGGATCCTCGAAGATGTCCTTGCGGTAGTAGAGAGCGAACATGTCGCCGTCGTCGAAGAACCCCCAGATCTTGCCCTTGTAGGTCGGCAGCGCCTTGTACAGAGGATGATAGTCCTCGAGGTCTGCCGGGTTCATGTATTTGGCGATGTAGTCGTCTAGAGGGGCGATGACGCCGCCATCGGCAAGCGACGGCGTCCAGGCCGGCGAGATGTCGAGGACGTCATAGGCACCCGAGCCGGCGATGTGCTCGGCGACCGCCTTGGAGTACTGGTCCGGGTTCGACAGTTCGACGACATTCGACTTCATCCCGGTAAGCTGCTCCCACATCGGACCACTGAAATTGCGCGGGTCAAGTGCCTGCAGGCCAGCCTCGTAGGTCATGTTGAGGGTGACGCCCGAATGCGCCTTGGCCGCCTCCGCCGCGCGAAAGGCGGAACCGTCCGGAGGCCCTTCCTTCGATGCTTTTAGGGCTGCGGCCTGCGCCTGGCCGAGCGGCGACGTGGCGTCCGCCAATTCCAATGTTTGCTGCGCCAGCGCCCAATCGGTCATCATCCCCAGCAGCGGGCCGGACACGGCCAACATGCCGGTCATCTGACCGAAGCGGGTGATGAAAGTTCGGCGGGTGGTTTCGCCGCGCATGAAGGCGTCGACCTCTGCTTCGAGACCTGCCTGAAACTCACGTTTTTCATGATCGTTCATAGTGCTTGGTCCTCCCATTTTCCATTTGCTTCACTCGTCCGCCGGCGCAGCGGTCAAGCATTTCCTCCCGTAAGGTCGCCGCGAAGAGGCCGCGGCGGCGCGCCGAAAATCAGTGTCCTCCTAGATTCCAAAGCGGGCGGCGAGCCCAGACAGCCTGGTCTTCCACAGCTCGCTCGAAAGCACCTCGCGATTGACCACGCCGCGCGGCTCGCGACCGCGCTGCACCTCCATTACCGCTTTGACGTCGGCGGCACCGTTGCCGGCAAAGCACTGGTCGGTCCAGCAAAGCGCGTGCGGCGTCAGGATGACATTGTCGAGTTTGAGGATCGCATCGTCTGCCTCGGGAGGCTCTTGTTCCAGCACGTCGAGACCGGCGCCGGCGATGCGGCGCTCCTGCAGCGCTTGCGTCAGCGCTTTCTGGTCGACGATCGGGCCGCGCGCGGTGTTGATCAGGTAAGCTGTCGGCTTCATCAGGGCGATCCGCTCGGCATTGACGATGTGGTGGGTCTGGGGCGACAGGGGGCAACTCACCGACAGCACGTCGGCGCGGTGAAACAGATCCTCCAGCCCGACCAGCTCGACGCCCAGGTCGGCAGCGACCCCCTTGTCGGCAAACGGGTCATGGGCAATGAATTGCATGTCAAAGGGCCTCGCCAACCGGAAGACCTCGGCACCGATATTGCCGATGCCCAGCGACCCAAGCGTACGCCCGACGAGGCCGACCCCCATATGTTCGGAGCGCTTCTCAAAACCAACAGAGCCTTTGCGGGTGAGCGCGTCCTTTGTCAGCAGCTTGCCGGTCAGTGCCAGCATGAAGGTGATGACGGATACGGCGACGGGCCGTCGCACGCCATCGGGCGTGATGACCAAGGCAATACCGGCTGCGGTGCATGCCTCAACGTCGACAGTGTCGTAGCCGACCCCGAAGCGGGCAACGACGGCCAGGCGGCCGCTCCTGGGGACGCTCGTGGCATCGAAACGATGGGCGAGGAGGACCAGCGCATCGAAATCCTCAAGTTGGTCGGCGCGAAGCGGACTGTTTGACTCCAGGAACACCATCTCGACACCTGTCGCATTGCGCAGCGGCTCCAGATCGAAATCTGGGTAGGTCGGCGAGCCGTCCGGCCTGCGGAAATCACCGGAAAGCGCCACCCTGAATTTCACGCTGTCCATCGTCTCCTCCGCTCCTATTGGCACCCGGCCCGGATCTTGGAAACCGCGTCGGCGATCGCGTCGTGCAGGACCCAAACGTCGCCTGAATAACAAATGAAATCGAAGCCCTGTGCGTAGAACTCGTGTCCCTGGGCGACGTTGGGCACCAAGCGTCCAAGCGATTTGTTGTGCTTCTTGGCGGCGGCAACGATTTTGGCCATTGCAGCAGTGAAAGTGGGGTGGGCGAAGTCGCCAGGAATGCCGAGCGAGACGGACAGATCGAAATGTCCAACCCACAGACAATCGACCCCGTCCAGTCCCGCGATGCCATCAATGTTCTTGACGCCGTCGGCGGTCTCGATCAGGCAGATGAACGTCGAGCGCTTGTTGGCGGCCTCGAATTTATCAGCGACCGAGCCTGGCCGGTAGCGGTCATGAGCGATCTGCAGCGCCACGCCGCGGGCGCCGGCAGGGTGGTACTTCATGGAATTGATGATGTGCTGCGCCTGTTCGACGCTGCTCACCATCGGCGCGATCAGGCCTTCGGCGCCCATATCCATGGCGCGGGCAAGGAAGTGGTAGTCCTGCGATGGCACACGCACCATGACCGGCAGGTCAGCCGCCTCGAAATAGCGAATCGCACTCTTCAGCGTCTCCAAGCTAAATCCCGAATGCTCCATGTCGAAAAAGACGAAATCGCAGCCAGCGGACTTCAGGATGTGACCGATTCCCGGCGTCGCGAACTCGGCGACGAGCGTACCGAGTTTGACCCGCCTGTGAGAAGCTAACGCCCTGAGACTTGGCTCCGACATGCACTTCCTCCCGTTTGCCCCAATGGGCCAATCCGCCTATGTTCGCTTCAATGCGTGGCTTCAAGAACGAGGTCGCAGGTCGTCACCAACTTTGTCACGACGAGCGGCGCGCTCTGCGTATTGAATTCGTCGAAATGAGCGGTGCGGCAGTGGTCCTCGAATGCGGCCTCGCTTTCGTAAATCTCATAGAGCAGGACCCGATCCGCTTCGCCGCGCGCCTCCGTCACGTCAAAGCGGCGACAGCCGGCCTCGGTGCGCATCGAGGCGGTCGCATTGGCGTCGACAAGTTCTCGGAATCTGTCCCGGGCACCAGGCCTCAGGCGGAAATCGACCCAGACGACAAATCCGGTCATCACTTGGGCCTCGCAAGTTGCAGATACCGCTTGGCCACATATTCGAGATGGCTGCGCATGGCCGTCTCTGACGCGTCTGGATCGCGCGCGGCGACGGCCTCGAAGATTTCGCGATGAGCCTGGTAAGCCTTGCGGTCTTCACCCTTGGCCAATGTGGTGCGACGCTGTTCGAGCAACCATTCAGCCAAGGCCGCGTGAATAGCTGTAAAGATCCGATTGCGGGTGATTACCGCCAGCACGTAATGGAAGTCTACGTCCGTGCGCTCGAAGCGCGCCAGATCGCCGATCGACTGCCGGTTGAGTTCGAGCGCCTCCTTGAGGCTGTCAATGTCTTCCGGGGTAGCATGCACAGCGGCGTTGCGGGCAAGACCGACCTCGAAAAACAAGCGCGCGCTCTGGAAGTCGTGAACGCCTCCCGGCGCCGAAATCATGTGCCGAGCCGGCCCTGAAAGGGCGTCAATCACGAATTGAGGAGTGGGTCGAGTGACGCGGGCACGCTCCCCCGATTTTACCTCGACAAGGCCCATTTTGCTCAGATGCAGCAGCGCCTCACGGATGGAAGGCCGCCCTACACCGAACTGCCGCATGAGTTCCCGTTCAGATGGGAGACGGTCGGCTTCGGCCAACTCTCCCTCTCGGATCATCCGTTCGAGGTGCGCTGCCACCTCGTCCGAAAGCTTCCGCTGCTTGATCAGAACTCCGATCATGTGGCATACCTGTTATACCAATCAGGTACGTTATGATCCCATAGCACCCTTGTCAACGATGTCTAAGCATCCGGTAGCCGAGCCGTTTAATCACTCCGCCGAGGCGTCCTTTGCACACGCCTTCAACGTCTTCACCAAGGATATCGGTGACTTGAGGAGCGCGAGCACACTCTGCTCGGTGTTCCGATCGGGGACCGTCTTCGAACCCTGGGTCGGGTGGTCAGTTTCAACTGCGGTGTGGACCGCAGTGAGTGCCACCGGGCCGTGTGCTGGCCGAGACCTACCCAACCGCCTGCTTATGAGCTGCAACATGAGCCCTCGATGGCAAAGTAGACCTCGACCTGAGCAAGACCCGCGAATGGAAGTGGGGTTCACAGCCGAGGCGGAAAACGCGAACTCTCGCTGGTGGACCCATTTGGCAATACGCCTGCTCCATCTCGTAATCTTTTTGCGCCGCCGCAATGCCGCAAAGGAAGGTGGTGTCGGGTCAGTTCTCTCTAGGCTCCAGAGCGCTCGTCACGTTGTGCCCATCCTCGTGCGGTGGGCGGCCGCCGCTTGAGGATGCGCATTTGAAACTGGTTTTCTCAAGATCTTTTAGTCCTGAGGGCCTCAGGCGGGGGCGCTTGCCATTTAGTTATCGTCACCTGCAAATGCCGAACCCGCACTCGACGCGAATCTACGCGCTGGCCAGTTTGCGACATCTGGTTTCGGCGATTCCGCTTTCAGTAGCGACGATCATGCTGGACGGCTGATATGAGGCGCGTTCCCGCCTGGCAGCTTAGGGGCAGCAAGCAGGACGTCGGCTTTCTTGCCTCGACCTGGCCTAAGCAGTCATTCAATTCGTGGCCTCAAGCAGCTCATCCACGCTCCTCCTGACGCGGCGTGCCATCCAGCCGATCTCGGGCTGATGTGCGTGGACGGCAGTCGTCCTTTGACCACCGCTTCTGGCGGCGCCGATTGGCGAGCCGCCTCGCCATCATTAGCTATGGAACGGAAAAGAAACCATTCAGCATCAGACTACCGCTTTTCGACGCACCTTTTCGAATATGTCGGAACGAGCGCTTGTCGCGCAGCCCACGATGCCCCCCATTGGTGAACCGGTTCCATGAAGAGTCTGACAATACGCCACCGCATCCTCGTCAGTTTCGCAGCCGTTCTGGTGGTCATGTCCGTGATAGCCCTCATCGCGTACGCCTGGTTTCTTCAGGCGGGGGAGGAGGCGACTGAGGTCGAGAAGGGCATCCTTCCGGACCTTTATCACAGTACCGAGATCATGACGGGCCAGATGGCGGCCCATAGTCTGCTTCAGGAATATGCCCTTCAGGACAACCCGTCAGACAGAAGCACGGTTGAAAACGCGATCACGACCAATCGCAACCAGGTGCAGCGGTCGATGGACGACTATGAGGCAACGATCGTCTCCGATATCGACAAGCAGAATTATGCAGCCGTCAAACAACTCGCCAACCAATTCCGTCTGGCTGAAACTGCTGTGCTGGAAACAAGCCGGGCTGCCTTGTCGAAAGGTGAAACTCCCAATGAAAGCCCAGCTATCAAGAACGAAGTAGAGCCGATCTTTGTAAAATTGCAGTCCGCTCTGCAGGCCATGGTTGAGGATCACAGAGGCGAGGCAAACAGCGCGACGCAGCGGATCAGCTCGATCGTCAGAACGGCCGAAGTCGGTTTGAGCGTTGGCTTGTTGATAGCCCTCGGGCTAGCCCTTCTTTTGGGTTACCAGCTGTTTCGCGCCATTACAGGTCCGCTCACCCGTTTGGTCGACGCGGTTCAATTGATGCGGCAAGGCGACTTCAGCGAACGGCTCGATCTGAGGCGCCGAGACGAATTCAGCGTGCTTGCCGACGGCTTCAACGCAATGGCGGACGATCTCACAACCCTCATTGGTCAGGTTCAAAGGTCCAGCATACAGGTCGGCACGTCGATAACTGAGATCGCCGCCACCTCCAAGCAACAGCAGGCAACTGCGACTGAAATCGCAGCGACCACAACAGAAATCCGAGCGACAGCCAAGGAAATCTCCGCCACATCAAACGAACTGGTCCGCACGATGAACGAGGTCTCCACAGTTGCCGAACAAACCGCTGCCGTGGCTGGCGGGGGGCAAGCGGGGCTGACCCGTATGGAAGAAACCATGCAGCAGGTCATGGAAGCGGCTGGCGCGATCAATTCCAAACTGGCGATCCTGAGCGAGAAAGCCGGCAGCATCAATCAGGTGGTGACGACCATCACCAAAGTGGCCGATCAAACGAACCTGTTGTCGCTCAACGCTTCCATCGAGGCGGAGAAGGCAGGCCAATATGGCCGGGGTTTTGCAGTGGTGGCGACGGAAATCCGAAGGCTCGCGGACCAGACAGCTGTCTCCACCTACGATATCGAGCAAATGGTCAAGGACATCCAGTCGGCAGTCGCGGCCGGGGTGATGGGCATGGACAAGTTTTCCGAGCAGGTCCGTCGGGGTATGCAGGACATCCAGCAGGTCGGCGGGCAACTCTTCGAGATCATTCAGCAGGTTCAGGGGCTGGTGCCACGTTTCGAAGTCGCCAATGAAGGCATGCAAGCACAGGCGACCGGCGCGGGGCAGATCAGCGACACGCTAACCCAGCTAAGCGAGGCAGCTCAGCAAACAGTCGAGTCCCTTCAGCAATCGACGCTCGCGATCGACGAGCTCAATCAAGTCTCAGGCGGCATGCGAAGTAGCATATCGAGGTTCAAGCTACGAGCATAGCGAGCCGGCAGTAGGAGGTGACAATGCTATTCCTCGCCTTCAGCATGGGTCCGGATCGCTACTTGATCGATGTCCACAAAATTGAAGAGGTGCTGCCCTATATCGACGTGAAAGTTCTTCCGGGTGCGCCAACTGGTGTGGTGGGTTTGGTCAGCTATAACGGAATACCCATCCCCCTGATCGATGTCACCCTTCTTGCGCTTGGCCGACCATCGGAGCGCCTGTTGAGCACCCGGATCGTTGTGACGCGCTATCCGGCGGATGATGGCGAGCGACGCCTGCTGGGGCTGATCGCGGAACGGGTGACGGATACGATCGAGCGAGACCCGGCCGATTTCGCGCCGTTCGGACTGGAACCAGGAACCCCGCCCTATCTTGGGCCGGTGGCTTCCGATGGTTTGGAGATCATTCAGTGGGTCAAAGTGGAAGCGCTGCTTTCGGACGAGATTCGTACCGCTTTGCTCCGCCAGGCGGCAATAGGTGATCAATGACCGGAGCAATAGAAAAGCTCCTGACGGAAACCATTGGACTGGACAGTGCCAGCGTTGGTCCGACAGTGGTTCGTCAGGCGGTCAGAGAACGGATGGAAGCATGCCGGATAACCAACCCTCAGGCCTATAGGCAATACTTGGCCGGTTCCTCGCAGGAGCTGCAGGAGCTGATCAATGCGGTGGTGATCCCAGAGACCTGGTTCTTTCGTGACCGAGAAGCGTTCACGATGCTGGCGCGGCATGCGCGCGCGCACAAGCCTGCTCAGCCGATAAGAATCCTGAGCCTGCCATGTTCAACCGGCGAAGAGGCTTACTCGGTCGCCATGGCCATGTTCGATGCCGGCTTTGAGGCGCATGAGTTCAAGATCGATGGCGTGGACGTCAGCAGCCGCAATATCGCGACGGCTGAACACGCCATCTATGGCCGCAATTCGTTTCGCGGCAGCCATTTAGAATTCAAGGATCGCTATTTCGAAGCGGCCGAGGGCGGGTTGCGGCCTGTTGCTGGGGTGCTGAAACAGGTTCGGTTCATGGTAGGAAACCTGTTCGGTTCTCACGCGCCTTTCGGGCAAGAGGTCTATGACATCCTGCTTTGCCGCAATTTGCTGATC
Organism: Mesorhizobium sp. M0052; assembly: GCF_040323255.1. Taxonomy (NCBI): domain Bacteria; kingdom Pseudomonadati; phylum Pseudomonadota; class Alphaproteobacteria; order Hyphomicrobiales; family Phyllobacteriaceae; genus Mesorhizobium; species Mesorhizobium sp. M0052. Next base: position 274,547 of record NZ_JAMYUS010000009.1, read on the forward strand.
TATTTCAATCGAGAGCTGCAGGATCGCGCATTGATCTGCCTGAAGGACCTGCTGGCCAAAGACGGACTTCTTCTGGTCGGTCCGGCGGAAGCAGCTCTTCCAAGGGTGCATGGCTTTCTTTCCGCTGAATGGCCATTGGCCTTCGCCTTTCTGAAATCGGAGCCCGTCAAGACCACGGCGCCAAAGGTTTCGGCCGCCGTCCCGGTGCGGACGCCAAGCCCTAAGGTCAACAAGAGCGAGCCTCTTCGTCCGTTCCGACCGACAATTGGCAATGAAGGCCGCGGGCAGGCTCCGGCCAAGCCGCTTGCACACGCCTCGGAAAGCCTCATCGCGGTTGAACGGATCGCCAATGCAGGACGCGTAAAGGAGGCACAGGAGGTCGCCCTGGCGCATCTCAGGGAGTTCGGTCCTTCCGCAGAAATCTTCTACCTGCTGGGCCTCGTCCAGGATGCGGATGGTTCTGCACCCGAAGCCGCGCAAAGTTATCGCAAGGCGCTCTATCTCGCGCCAAATCATCGAGAAGCTCTTGTCCATCTGGCCTTGCTGCTTAGCAAGCAAGGCGACCATAACGGCGCCGAGGCGCTGGCCGGCCGGCTGGGTCGGGTCCAGAAAAGGAGCGGCAGTTGATGGCGGCTTCGACAAGGATCGCTCAGCCGGTGGAGGAGATCGAAATCAACGACTGCTGGCGGCAAATAGGCGTACGGGGTGACAAGTCATGTCCGCTACTAGAGCAGCATCTCCACTGCCGCAATTGCCCGACCTACAAGAAGATCGCACGACGCCTCCTCGACCGTGCAGCTCCCTCGGCATCTCGCGACGAATGGCCTGACAACGCTGGTCGTGCAGGGATCGATTCGGCAGACAGCGACGCGCTGCAGACGGCCGTTCTCTTCCGTTTGGGGGAGGAATGGCTGGCACTTCCGGTCGGTATTTTTCATGAAGTGGCTGAATCTCGTCGCGTTCATTCACTTCCACATCGCAGGAACAGTGCACTGCTCGGCATTGCGAATGTCCGTGGTGAATTGCTCATTTGCCTGTCCCTGGCCGAATTGCTCGGGATAGACGAGCGCAAGGAAGGGGAACAAGGCACACGAACCAAGGTATTTCGCCGCCTTGTCGTGGTAGGCGAGCGCGACAAGCGGGTTGCTTTTATGGTTGATGAGATCCACGGCTTACATCGGTACCAGGAACGCGACACTCTCGCTGTTCCGGCCATGATTGGCAAGGCACTGTCGGCCGCTACGGTTGCCGTGCTGCCATGGCAAGGACGAGCCGTTGGCTGTCTCGATCCACGACAACTGCTCACGATGCTGGATCGGAGCATCGCATGACAGATGAAGACTTCAGCCAGGTTTCGATGCTCAGCCTCTTCCAGGCCGAACTGGAGACGCAGTCACGGGCTCTAACCTCTGGACTTCTGGCACTCGAACGCGATCCTATCGCCGCCGACGCCCTGGAAGCATGCATGCGTGCCGCGCATTCTCTGAAAGGAGCTGCCCGCATCATCGACCTGATGCCCGCAGTCAAAGTTGCAAATGCGATGGAAGACTGCCTGGTCGCAGCGCAACGCGGGCATCTGAGGGTGCGACGGGAGCATATAGATGCGCTTCTGCAAGGTTCTGACCTTTTGAAATTGATCGCATCGGGATCATCGAGCGAGAGCGCCAACTCAGAAGTCGAAACCTTTCTCGCGAAGTTCGAGGGGTTGTCCCTCCCCCAGGCAAAGCCCGGGCCCCAAGATTCTGCAGCTGATTTCGCAACTCCAGATCATGCCCAGGAGCAACTGACGACGAGCTCTTCCGCGAACCTCCTCGTTGCGGCGGTACCGCAAGCCCACGGCAGCATCGGCTCTGATAGAATGGTTCGGGTGACGGCAGACAGCCTGAACCGATTGCTCGGGCTGGCTGGCGAGTCGCTGATGGAAGCTCGGCGGCTCAGGCCATTCGCTGACGGGCTGCTACGGCTGAAGCGACTTCAATCGGACCTCGCAAGTGCGTTCGACAATCTCCATGCAGTGCTGCCGCCGGTTTCAAACGATGCGGCGGTGGTGGAGGCGCTGGCTGAAGCGCAGCGAAAGCTTCGGTTGAGCCAAGCGTTCCTGGCGGAGCGTTTCGATGAGTTGGATTCAGTGGATCGGAAAGCGACCGATCTTGCCAACAGATTGTACGACGAAACGTTGGCGAGCCGGATGCGGCCTTTTGAGGACGGCGTGCGACACTATGCGAGAATGATCCGCGACCTCGGTCGTACCCTTGGCAAGCGGGTGCGACTGGAGATCGTAGGCGGCTCGACCGGCATCGACCGCGATATCCTCGAGCAGCTCGATGCCCCTTTGGGGCACCTTCTGCGCAACGCTGTAGACCATGGGCTTGAACCGCCTGAGGAGCGCTTCGCGATGGGCAAACCCGAAGAGGGGCTCATCAGGCTCGAAGCGAGGCACAATGCCGGGCTGCTGCAGATAGCCGTGGTGGACGACGGCAGGGGGATAGAGCTCTCGAAGCTGCGCGAGACCGTCGTCGCCCGGCAACTTGCAACCAGGGAAAGTGCTGAAACACTCAGCGAAAGCGAATTGCTCGCGTTTCTGTTTCTGCCAGGCTTTTCCATGAAAGCGGGCCTTACCGACGTCTCAGGTCGCGGTGTGGGGCTCGATGCAGTGCAAGCCATGACGAAGGAAGTCCGGGGAGTCGCAAGCGTCTCCTCAGAATTTGGCCACGGAACCCGATTTCAACTGCAATTGCCGCTGACACTGTCGGTCCTCCGCACGCTGCTCGTCGATGTCGATGGAGAGCCCTATGCTTTTCCACTCGCTGCCATTTCCAAGACTTTGAAACTGCAACGGACGGAGATCAACGTCCTGCAGGGCCGGCCGCATTTTCGATTGAACGATCGACAGATCGGGCTGGTCACCGCTCGCGAGGTGCTCGATCGAGGTGAGCCCGGATCGGAACCGAACGAACTATCGGTCGTCGTCGTGGATGCGGGTCGGGGCGATGCGTACGGCCTGATCGTTGACCGTTTTCTCGGGGAACGCGAGTTAGTGATCAGACCTCTCGATCCACGGTTTGCCAAGATCAAGGACATCAGCGCAGCGGCCCTGATGGAAGACGGTTCGCCTGTTCTGATCTTCGACGTCGACGATCTGATCCGATCGGTGGAAAAGCTTGCATCGTCCAGCGGATTTCGAGCTCTTCGGCGCGCCGCGGGCGGTCCCGAAGCGAGCAGGCGCAAGCGCGTGCTCGTGATTGACGATTCACTGACGGTTCGCGAACTCCAGCGCAAGATGCTCGGCAATTACGGTTATGAGGTCGAAGTGGCGGTAGACGGCATGGACGGGTGGAATGCCGTCCGGTCTGGTCCTTTCGATCTCGTCGTCACCGACATCGACATGCCTCGCATGGATGGCATCGAGCTGGTGAGTTTGATCAGAAAGGATGCTGATCTCAAGAACACACCCATTATGATCGTTTCATACAAGGATCGGGAAGAAGATCGCGCGCGCGGGCTCGACGCAGGTGCGGACTATTATCTGACCAAGAGTAGTTTTCAGGACGAGGCGCTGATCCATGCCGTCGTGGACATGATTGGCGAGGCGGCTGAATGAGATCGAGATTGGAAGCCAGCGAATGAGAATCGGCGTAGTTAACGACATGCCGATGGCGGTTGAACTTCTGCGTCGACTGGTTCTGTTGACCGGCGAACATCAGGTCGCGTGGATCGCGACTAATGGGCGTGAGGCGGTCGAGGTCTGCAGACGTGATCTGCCGGATCTGATACTCATGGATCTAGCGATGCCAGAGATGGACGGCGTGGAAGCGACCCGCAGAATCATGGCGGAAACCCCGTGCTCAATCTTGCTGGTGACCGCCAGTATCGAAGCCAACCTCGCCGGCGTCTACGAAGCAATGGGTCATGGCGCGCTTGACGCAGTCGATATTCCGTCAGTGGGCATCGAAGGCAACGCGTCCTCGCAATCCGCCCGGCTTTTGACGAACAAGATACTAACGATAGGCAAGCTGATCGGTGATGCGCCTACCCAGGCAAAAAGGCGGATGTCACGTGCGGCTGAGCCGTCAACTCGACGCCTGATAGCAATCGGCGCCTCTGCGGGCGGGCCGGCTGCCGTTGCCGCAGTCCTGAGCGCGTTTCCCGTTGATTTTGGCGGCGCGATTGTGCTCGTCCAGCATCTCGATGCTCAGTTCGTTCCAGGCCTTGTTGATTGGCTAGGGCAGCATACACGTCTCCCGATCCGTCCGGCGGGGGAAAGGGATAGCCCTCAAGCGGGCACCGTTCTCGTTGCCAGTTCTGCGGATCATCTGGTTTTCAAGTCAGCTCAGCAACTTGGCTATACGCCCAGCCCCAAGGACAATGTTTATCGGCCGTCCGTAGATGTGTTCTTCGAAAGTGCGGCGCAATGGTGGCCTGGCCCGGTGATTGGTGTTCTGCTCACAGGCATGGGCAGGGATGGTGCGCGCGGGCTGAGACAGCTCCGTGACAAGGGGCATCTCACAATCGCGCAGGATAGAGCAACCAGTGCCGTCTATGGCATGCCGAAGGCCGCCGCCGACATCGGCGCGGCTGTTGATATTCTTCCTTTGGGTGCGATCGGCTCACGTATAATCGAAGCCTGCGAGCGCTCCACGTGAAAGGCCCCTTCCGATGACGCAAGAACCAGAGTTGGTCCCGCCACTCGCAGATAACTATTCATCCATGGTTCTGCTCATCGATGATCAGATCATGGTTTGCGAGGCGGTCAGGCGCGCTCTAGCCAACGAGCCCGATATTTCCTTACACTTCTGCACCGACCCGTTGAGAGCGATGACGGTCGCGGATGAGGTAAAGCCAACCGTTATCCTGCAGGATCTCGTGATGCCAGGGGTCGATGGGCTGCATCTGGTGCGAGAATACAGGAAGCATGCGTCGACACGCGCGGTGCCAGTCATTGTGCTGTCGAGCAAGGAAGATCCAGCCACCAAGGGCGAAGCCTTCGCTGCGGGCGCGAACGACTATCTCGTCAAACTGCCGGATCGTATCGAGTTGATTGCACGCATTCGATATCACACGCGGGCCTATCTGGATCACGTCCAGCGAGACTCGGCACACCGAGCGCTGAGGGAAAGCCAGCGACAGCTGATCAGTGCAAATCTAGAGCTTGAACGTCTGACGCGGATCGATGGCCTGACGGGTCTCGGCAACAGGCGCTATTTTGACGAATATCTGGCGGCTGAATGGAAACGCGCTTTTCGCGCACAGTCCCCACTGTCGCTGTTGATGATCGATGCCGACAACTTCAAACGATACAACGATACCTATGGCCATATGGCCGGCGACGATGTGCTCAAGCAAATCGCCCGCGTAATCCAGAGCGGTTCCGGCCGCTCCACCGATCTCGCTGCGCGGTACGGAGGCGAAGAGTTCGTCATCGTGTTGGTCGACACTATACTGGAACAATCCAGTGCGATCGCCGAGCGGCTCGTCCAGAGCGTGCGGGAGTTGAACATACCCCACGGCCCGGATCGCGTGACCATCAGCGTCGGCGTCGCAACAGCGGTGCCCACCGAGAACGAGACGCCAAACGATTTCGTCAATGCCGCCGATTTGGCTCTGTTTCGTGCCAAATCGGAAGGACGAAATCGTGTTGCGCTTCATATGTCCCGCAGCTAGAGAAGCTCACATCTCAGTCAACGAAGCGCGCCCTGTTCGATTTGAGGACGACCTTGGCAAAGTCGGGCACTTCAAGACCTTGGCGCACGAGCGCATCAAGTGCCTGCTCGGACGCCCTGATGGCGGCGAGCCGCGCCAGCACAGTCTCAGCCTCCAGGCGGGGGACCACGGCGATACCGTCCCGGTCGCCGACCAGTATGTCTCCCGGCGAGATAGTCACTCCTCCAAGCACCACCGGGAATCCGACCGTGCCTGGACCATTGCGCGCAGGCGAATTCGCAATGACCCCGGCACAGTAGACCGGCAACCCGACAGCCTCGATCCCGACAACGTCGCGCACGAGGCCATCAGTGATGAAGCCGGCGACGCCCTTGTTGCGCGCCATGCCGAGCACGAGATCGCCAGTTACCGCCGTACCGGCAAAGCTGTCGGTGGAAGCGACGATGACGTCGCCACTTGCTGCGGCATCCAGTGCTCCAAACAGGGCGAGGTTGTCGGCGGGGCCGCAGTGACAGGTCACGGCGACGCCGACCATCGTCGCAGTAGCTGGCGACAGTGGCTTGATCGCATAATGCAAGGCGCCGCGTCCCCCCATCGCGTCTACGACCTGGCTAACCGGCACGCCCGCAAAAGCACTGATGATTTCTGCTGCGGGCCGTTCGAAACGGCGCTTGATGGTGAGCAGTGGTGGGTCTTCAATCATGTAGCGGCCCCATTCCCTGAACGAACGAAATACAGTCCGGCCCGAGGTCGCGCAGGCTCCGCGCGCCCATCAGTCCCATGACGCGGTCGATCTCCTTGCGGTAGAGTTCGAGCACGTGGCGTACCCCCTCCTCGCCGGCGACCGCGAGCCCCCACAACTGCGGCCGCCCGATCAGACAGCACGAGGCGCCGAGCGCCAGCGCCTTGACGACGTCGGAGCCTCGCCTGATGCCGCCATCGATAAGCACCGGTATGCGGCCTGCGACAGCCGCGACAACCGCCGTCAACGCGTCCAGCGATGCGGCGGCGCCGTCAAGCTGACGGCCCCCATGATTGGATACGATGATGCCGTCGATTCCCCGCGCTACAGCCTCGGCGGCTTCGCTGGGATGCAGGACGCCTTTCAGCAACAACGGTCCGGACCAGACAGTGCGCAGCCAGTCGACATCGGCCCAGGAGAGTCCGGGATCGAGCATTGCGGCCATGCGGCCCGCCAATGCACCGACCGTCGCCGTATCCCCGGGGCGCGCGTAGTTGCCGAAGGTCAGTTTCGGGAGTCGGGTGCGCATACGAAGAAGCCACGCCGCCTTGGTGGCGGCCGCGAGGGTTCCGGCCAAACCGAAGCGCGGCGGGATGGCAAAACCGTTGCGGATGTCGCGTTCACGGTTGCCAAGCATCTGGTTGTCGATGGTGAGCACCAGCGCGTCGTAGCTTGAGGCACGCGCCCGATCCACCATTTCTCGGGTGAAGCCGCGATCGGTATAGACGAACACCTGCATCCACCGTGGGCTACTTCCGGTGGCTGCTATATCCTCCAGCGTGCAGACCGATCCGTGGCTGGCGCAGTAGAATGTCCCTGCGGCCGCTGCGGCTCGGGCGGCTGCGCGCTCGCCGTCGGGCCAGAACAGCCCAGCCAGGCCGGTTGGCGCGATGCCCAGCGGGATGGCAAGTTTCGCGCCGAAGAGGTCAAGGGAAAGGTCTCGCGTCGTTGCACCGTTGAGTGGTCGCGGCAGAATGGCAACCTCGTTAAAAGCTTGCTCGTTCCGGCGCAGCGTTCGCTCATCCTCGGCACCGCCATCGGCGAAGTCGAACACCGGGCGTGGCAAAGTCCGCCGCGCGGCGACGCGGACCGCGGCCACGCTGTACAGGCACTTCAACGCCGCCATCGAAGCAGACGATGCCGCACCGCCGGCACCGCGGTCATCGCCTGTGTTTGAGGCGGACGAGGAGCTACTCACGGTTGCTTTCCGCCGATGCGACCATGATGCGTCGGTCCACCGCCTCCCGGAACACGCACGCAGGAGAGTGTTCCCTCAAAGGAGGGATCGCTGCCGGTCGCCAGCACGCCGGCATTTGTCACCCAAAGCATCTCGCCCGAGAAGACGCAGTTGGTCGTTGCCTTGCCGCAGACGAAGAAACCCTCCGCTGTCCCGTTGGGCTTCAGAACGTGAATGCCGTTGGCGGCAATATCCGTGACATAAAGGCGGCCATCGGCTCCGACCTTCAGCCCGTCCGGGATCGGATTGGCCCCAGGCAAGCGGCCCAGGTCTTCGACGCAACCATCCGGACGCTGCCGCTTGACGCGACCCGTATAGGACTCCCCCCAAATGATCGAGCCGTCGGCTTCGATCGCCACACCATTGGGGAACGTCGGATTGTCGAAACCGAGAGCAAGGTACGCACTGCCGTCGGGGTTGACGGCAAAGATGTAGCTGGGGTCCGGGTTCCCCGGGTTGTATGTGCCGGGATCGCTAAAGATAAGCCGGCCGTCAGCAGCAAATACAAGATCGTTTGGACCATTGAGCCGAATGCCTGCGACTTCGCTTAGCAGGATTTCCGGCTTTCCGCCTTCGGCAACCCGCTGGATGGATGGTGTCGTCATCTCCGCGGCCCGCCAAGGTCCGGTCGTGCCGCCGTTTTGGCAGACATAGAGCAGGTCATCCGATCCAAGAACACAGGCGTTGGGCGCTCCGGCAACATACGCTAATTGGCGAGCACTTCCGTCGCGATCTATGGCCGTCAGCTGGCTTCGATAGCTTTCGACGATGACAATTCGGCCATCGGGCAGCACCGTCGGGCCCTCGGGCCAGCCAAGGCCGGTCGCGACAACCTCGACGGCCAGCTTTTCAACCTCGTTCATCGTGCGACCCCCAGAACGGCAGCCTATCAAGATTTGTTGAGCATAATCCAGCCTGGCGGTCACATGACCCGGCGACTCGAAAGATAACTAGACTGACGTGCGCGTTAGGTGGCCCACTTTTGCGTCGGGGCTCCGCCACTCTTCAGATCAACAGCAACCAGCACCAATACGCACCAATCACCATTTGCACAGCGAACGCGGTGAACCTGAGACTGACCGCGAGTTGGCTGGTTGAGACGAGGTGGATCACCGACTGCACTATACGTGCGCCTAACATCGTGGAGGCCAAGGGATCCGTGACATCTGTCTTTGAAATGATGATCGCGACTCCGAGCAGACCTCCGAAGATTGGAAGCCCTTCAATGCAGTTGGCGTGGGCACGGGCTAACCTCCGCATAAACGGGGAGAGGGCTCCGTTATCTGGCGTAAAGCCGTTTGCCGGGACTTGCCCAGAGATCACCAGGTAGCTCCGGATAACTTCCATCACGATCAGCAGGGCCAGCGCCCACGAGATGAAGCCAGTCAATGCGTAAGCACTCGCCGACATGTGCCCTCCCCGTTGCTAGCACTCTAGGTCGTTGTAGCCGATCAACTAGTCTAATGCTATTCGACGAGGAGGGGCGGCCTGTAGTGGGGCCGAAACGGAATAGCAGCTTTTGGACGTTGTGCCCGGAATAGCTGCCGTTCAGCCAATCAGCAGGATTGACCGCTTTCGCCCTTTAGCGACCCTTCCGCGCCAGATCAGTCGATGCTTGAAGCTGCCATTCGCAGAGTGAAAGCGGCGTCGAGCATGGTCAGAAAGGCGCGCACGGCGGGGTTGGCGCGTCGGCTTGCCGGCCAGAGCACGGTGACATTGTTTCGCTCGACCGCGAACGTGGACAGCACTGGGACCAGTTCGCCGCGCTTCACATAGGGAGCCGCCATGAAGGAGGCGCCTATGCCTATCCCACCGCCGGCTGCCAGCATGATGAGCACGGCATCGCTGGCATCGGCGACCACACCGGAATTGGGCACGATCTCGATTTCACGGTCGCCAATCCGGAAGGGCCAGCGAAAGGCCTGGCCTGTGCTCTGATATCGAAGGTTGACGGTGTCGTGCCCTTCCAGGTGATCGGGATGGGTCGGTGTGCCGCGTTCCTCGAGATAGGCTGGCGAGGCGAAGCAGCAAAGCCGATGGGGTGCGATCTTGCGTGATAGTAGCCGGGTGTCAGCCAGATCACCGATGCGTATGGCGACATCGATCCCTTCCTCGATCATGTCCACCATCTAGTCACCCAGCCTGAGATCGACGATCAGGTTCGATGATGCCAGTGAGCCGATCCAAAGTGATATGTTCCGCCATGGCATTACTTAACCGCCATCGGCACCGATTATCAACCGGCGGTCATGCCGCTAGATTCGCTCCAATGACATGGATGAGCGGAGATTTCACCATGAGCGATAAGATGAAGGCAGTCCGTCTGCACGCATTCGGTGGTCCCGAGATGCTGGTGTACGAAGACGCGCCTAGGCCGGGTGTGAAGCCCGGCGAGGTGCTTGTCCGAGTCCAGGCGGCCGGGCTTAATCCGCCCGACTGGTATCTGCGGGATGGCTATCGCGCACTGCCGCCAGAGTGGCGACCCAACGCGTCCTTCCCACTGATTCTCGGCACGGACGTGTCGGGCGTCATTGAAGCGGTTGGCGCTGACGTCGCTGAGTTCAGCATCGGTGACGAGGTCTACGCAATGGTTCACTTCCCCGATAACTTGATGACGGGTAGCAATGCCTACGCGCATTATGTCAGTGTGCCGGCATCGCATGTTGCGTTGAAACCAGCCGGCATCGACCATATTCATGCGGCTGGTGCGCCGATGTCGCTTCTGACGGCATGGCAGTTCTTGATCGAACTTGGCCACGACGAGCCGAATCCGTTCCAGCCCTTACCGCATGAGCCGGTGCCCCTCGACGGCAAGACGGTGCTCATCAATGGTGCCGGAGGCGGTGTCGGGCATCTGGCCGTCCAGTTGGCGAAATGGCGGGGCGCGCGCGTCATCGCGGTGACATCGGCCAAGAACGAGGCGCTGATGCGCGATCTTGACGTGGATCAATTCATCGACTACAAGACAACCGCGGCGGAAGATGTCGTTCGAGACGTCGACCTTGTCCTCGACGCGGTGGGCGGCGCGGACATGGAGCGCTTCTTCCATGTTCTGAAGCCGGGCGGCGCGCTGTTCCTGGTCAACCCACTGGGCTTCGCTGGTCACGAAGAGACAGAGAGGCTGGGGATCACGGTCTCATCCACACAGGTTCGATCCAATGGCGCGCAGTTGGGAAAAGCCGCCCGCCTGCTCGACGACGGCCTTGTGCGTGTCGTCATCGACAGCACATTCCCGCTGGCCGAGGCATCGCGCGCACATGAGCGCGCCGCCGACGGCAGTATTCAAGGCAAGATCGTGCTGGCCGTCTGAATTGTTGCTTTCAGTCCGACCGACCATCGGGAGTGCAGACGATCGGGCGCGATTACGCCGTTTAGCCGACGAAGACCACCGACCGACGTCCGAACCGGATAGATAGGTAACAGAATGGACCGATAGCATGGGTGACAGTTTTCTCCTTCGCCGGGAGGACCGGCGATGGTTT